>NZ_JBLOUI010000025.1:0-37579 GCF_047807365.1 Peptacetobacter sp. AB800
AAGCGACCACACATTTTTTAATTCTTGTCAACATTTTTATAAAATAAAAAGACCCCATATTATTTCTAATATTGAGGTCTTTATGTTTTTCTACTAACTTAATGACATTGGGTTTATACCGTCCTTTTTTTATTGGGGTATAAGAGCCACAACTTAACTATTTCATTAAGATTTCACTAAGGTTACACTAAGAGCCGTTAAAAGCAGCTTGAGTTATAAAAGGGTGTAGCGATTTGCTATATCCTTTAAAAGTACCGCGACGGCAGTTTATATTAGGCTTGCATTGAAATAGTGCAACCATTGAAATTTAGGGCTTATCGTGAAACACGATTTTCTAAAATGTTGAAATATAGCTATTGCCCTAACACAAGGTAATTAAAAGTGTTGAAATATAGGGATTGTTCTGAAATAGAACTAACAAAAAAGAAGTATCCGGCCTTTTCGGCCACCCTAAAAAAGAGCATTGGGAAAAGATTTCGGCAAAATCGGCGCCCTTAAAAAAGAGGCTTAGTTATTCGGAGTTTTCGGAGTCCCTAAAAAAGACTAGCTATTTTTGACTTTTTTGACTCCCTAAAAAAGAAGTTAAAAGTAACTTGATAAAGTGAAATAAGATTTTTGAAAAAATTAATATAATGGAGTTATTTCAAGATATATATAATTTGCTAGTAACTTGCAACGTTGCAACAAAAACACAATTTATAAAAACGCGATTTAAAAACGCCGTCAGATTGATAATGATTGAAATATCAATGTATAGAAGGTATAACGCAAGTGCAACACGTTGCAACATTACAAGCTATATAATCTATTTTTGAGTTATGCAAGGTATAAACACAAGGCGAATTATTTACAAGGGCTTAGAATGTCAAATATAAAGCCACAATAACAATATCAATAACGATTTATCTAGTATTTCAAAGGTATTGGAGGGGATTGACAATAACAATATCAATAATGATTTTGAAGAATTTTCGCCAGGTGCGTTTTTATATTCGGTCGCTTGACCGATAAAACAGAGCCACCAGGGGCAAAAGTACAAACAGACCTAATAACAGACCTAATTTATCAAGTGTTTCCAATGGTTTGAAGTGTATCGACAATACTAATTGCAATACTAATTTTCATACTAATAACCATACGCATAAAGATAGTATTTATAAGGGCTTGAAGGGTGTTGACCATACGGAAAACCATACGAATTTTAAATATATCAGTCCTGGAGCTATAGAGCATATAAGACCGAGTAAAAACCGAGTAAGTGAAAATATTTCATGTGAAATTATTTCATAGGTAAGTGCGCATATTATAAGAGCCAGGAAACAAAAGAGTAGTCAACGAGGTTGACCCGTCAAATATATTGACTAGTAGCGAATGTGTAACTAGTAGCAAAAATGTAACTAGTGTAAAAATTTCACCCGTTCAAAATTTGAACTACTAACAAAATAAAAAACCACTCTACAAAGTTTGGCGACGGCGAGAGTGGGAAAAATGAAAAATAGATTTTTTTTATTTGTTTTTCGATAATTCATAATCAATCGAACCACTTTTTGTATGGTTCTTTTTCAATATTTATTATATCATTAAAATATTTTTTTATTCTGTTTTTCATTCGGTCGACCGATAGATATTTGAGTATAAATATAAATTTCTGAATTTTATTTGATATAATGCCAACTAGAGAACTACGCGAAGAAAAAAGGGTGGTTGATAGTTTGAACCTACTTTCTTATGAAAGGGGGTGAGAGCTATGAAAGATTTTATTAGTACCTTGTTAGAGATTGCGATAATACCCGTATTAAACGGTTTATTAATAAATCTAATTTATGAGAAAATAAAAAACCGCCCTTCTAACGCCAATAGAAGAGACGGTAAAAAATAAATTTTTAAATTTTTAACCTAAGACTATTGACCACCTTTTGCGTGGTTCTTTTTCTATATTCATTATATCACTTCAAAACGAAAAAATAAAGCAATTATAAAAAGTTATATCAAGATAAATCATTTCTATACGAGATATTCAAAAATAATACAAAATAACACAAAATAAAACAAAATATAAAATATAATTAAAAATATAAAGAGATATTACAAAATATATTAACTTATATTCAAATAGGCGAAAATATTCAATTTTAATCTTTTAAAGTGGTGTCTAAACACTAGTATTTTCAACGGTTTCAAAAAAACTGCGTATTTTCTATATTATGCGCATTTTTTATAACTAGAAAAAAGAGTAATATTATATCATATATTCACGAGGTATAATGTGAGGATATAAAAATAATTCAATCATGCTGCTAACTAGAAATTTAAAAACATACGTTCTGTGATGTGATATAATATTTTATATTCTTTTTCCTGGAGGTGCGTTTTTATGTGTGATGTAAAAAGAGAGCTAGAAAGCTATAATAGTTATAAAAGCGAATTGAAATATCTAAGTGTAGAATTAGAACACTTGAAAGAAAATGACGTTGATATAAAAAGTTGTCCTATTGGGGAAAGGGTACAAACTTCTAATATAGGCGACCCAACGGCTAATTTTGTTGTAGGTAGTGAACAAAGAGCCATAGAAATAAAAAAGGAAATGAGAAATATTAGTCAGAAAATACGATTAATAGACGCATTTATAAAAGGTTTGGAAGAAATAGACAAAAGAATAATAGAATATAAATTTAAAAAGAATTATAACTATGCTCAAATTGGGCGTGCTTTGGGTTGTAGTTCTACAATGGCACAAAATCATATTGAAAAAAGCTTGAAAGAGCTAGAATTTCTATTCGAAAATTATTATATACCTATTTAAATGATCTAAATATTACGGGTGGTGTTTTTTTATGTGTGATATAAAAAAGGAACTGAAAAAATATGATAAGTTGAAAAAACACATTAAAGTATTAGAAAATATTATAAAATTTGAAGATAACCAAGAGAGAATAAAAAAACTAGAAAATGAAATAATATCAATTAGATTTCAATTAAATATATTAAATAATCTAATTAAAGAATTGCCTGAAAAAGAAAGAAAAATAATCAAGTATAGATATATTAATAAATATAGTTGGGCGAAAATATGCACTATAACGGGAGATAGTGAAAGAACTGAAAGAAATAGAATGGATAACGGTATTAAAAAAATAGATTTTATATTCAATAAATATGGATATATTGTATAAATTGAAAGGGTGCGTTTTATGAATGATATTATATTGAACCGAATAGAGTTAAAAAATATATTGCGCTTTTTTGGGAAAGATATAATTGAAGGTATAGAGCACAAAAGAAGAAAAGAGCCGTTAAAAGATAATTTGAATTGTTCAAATAGTGAACTATTGGAGCATATAGAAGAAACGAGAGAGAAAAGACGCAATACAAGAATTATGATTTCAAGGTTACATATAGCCTATAAAACATTATCAGAAGAAAAACAAATACTTCTTAAATTGAGATTGATAGATTGTAATAATTGGAATTATACAAGTAAAAAAATAGGGTATAGTGAAAGAACTTTAAGAGATTGGGAAAATAACGCATTAAATGAGATATTAAACAAATACAATGAATTACTTGAAATAGAGATAGACGAAAATTTATTTGATGATATGTATTTTTTAGATATATAATAGAGGTATGATAAAGTACTTTGATTGCCTTGTATAAATCTTTTTCTTTGCTCAGTAGCAACCCACTGATGATATTAAAAGAGCCTAACAAGTATTATTATTTGTTGGGCTTTTTTAATACTCATTGTTGGAAAATGTTGGAAAAAAATATATATCTATTTGAGGATCTAAAAGAGCAGCTATCAAAATATTGTTCCTGGAGGTGTATTTTATATGAATAAATTACAGAAAAAAGAAGAGCGAAAACAGTTAGCGGAGTTTTTGAAATATTATGGTTTACAAGTAGTGGAAGGAATAGAACAGAACAGACTAAAAGAGCCATTGAAAGAAGAGTACCAGGAAGAGCCAACAGAAAGAAAATCAAGCTATATATTAGAAATTATAAAAGGAGCTGAGGAAAGCCGTTGTAATACAAGAATAGCAATTTCAATATTACATAGAGCATATGAGGAGC
Organism: Peptacetobacter sp. AB800; assembly: GCF_047807365.1. NCBI lineage: Bacteria > Bacillati > Bacillota > Clostridia > Peptostreptococcales > Peptostreptococcaceae > Peptacetobacter > Peptacetobacter sp. AB800. Next base: position 4,075 of record NZ_JBLOUI010000025.1, read on the forward strand.
TAAAGGAAAAAGAGAAACAAATAATAAAAATGCGATTTAAAGAGCGAGAAAAGATATATTATATTTCAAAATCTATCAATAGAGGTGATACACAAACAAGAGTTATCTATTACAAGGCACTTGATAAAATGATTGATAGTTATAAGATATTTGATATATCAAGAATAGATAAAAGTTTATATAGTGATAAATACTTTGATTTTATTATATAGGGTGTCAATTTTACACCCTTTTTTTATTTATAACTATAATTTCAGAATAGCAGCATGAACAAATTCAGATGTTCAAAATATGAACGTCCAAAAATTCTAATTCCCGTTTAAAGGGATTTCAAAAATGCTAACAAATGCTAACATTTTGTAGTGTAAAAATATGAGATAATATCAGTAAAAAACTACACTACATATTGAGAACCTGAGAAAACTTGAAACTATTTTATATATAGAGGGGTTATTTTTGTACTCTGTACGATTTTATACCCGGTATTATTTTGTATATAGTCCAACAAAAAACTTGTCAAAACTTGACTATTTTCATATATAAAACCTTACAAAACCTAACATAAATTATATATATAGGCGGATAAGTTGTTGAAAATGTTAATAAATGTTAAGGTTTTATAATTAATCATGCTGCTAAACAATAACTTTTATTCCTGGAGCTTATAGGGATAATATTCAAAATGCTAATAAATGCTAAGGTTTAAAAATGTAGTGTAAAATATCAGTCCTATTTTTAGAAAGTTTGACACTACAACAGTTATGACAAGATGATGATATATTTTGTTATAAGATATTACTAATATTTCCTAAGGTAAAGAGCCATATTAAACGATTAAAAAAATAAAGATAATGTATTGTTTCACTTAATCACTACTTTTTACAAGGTAACAAGCTTTTTTTAATTCCCCTACAATTCCCCTACAAACCACAAAAAATAGAAAAACACCAACATAAAAGTTAGTGTTTTCAGTGTGTTTAAAAGATATATAATTTTATGGTACCGCTGACGGGACTTGAACCCGTACGGTTTCCCGCATGATTTTGAGTCATGTGCGTCTGCCATTCCGCCACAGCGGCAAGTTAAAAAACTATACTACATATTATAACAATTAAATATATTTGAATCAAGCATTATAACACATACAAAATCAAAAAAATATATAATTTAAAAAAGATTTATTTTTTATTAAGATATAATACTAAAAAAATTCACTCTGTTATGATAATATAATATAAGTAATGCAAAAAAGAATTGACAAGAAAAATTGAAATAAAAAAATGGAAAACGGAGTGATAAATTTGAATAAAAGACTCATCATAATAGATGGAAACTCGATAATAAATAGAGCTTTTTATGCTCTACCACAAACAATGGATAATAAAGAAGGACTTCATACAAATGCAATATATGGATTTACAACGATGTTGTTCAAAATGATAGAAATATATGAACCAACTCATATAAGTGTTGCATTTGATAGAAAGGCTCCTACATTTAGACATAAAGAATACAGCGAGTATAAAGCTGGAAGAAAGAAAATGCCTCAGGAACTGTTTGAACAGATGCAGCCATTAAAGGATCTATTAGATGCTTTCAAGATAGAGAGATTTGAAATAGATGGCTATGAGGCGGACGATATAATAGGTACTATATCTAAAGCTGCAGAAGAAGATGGATTTGAAGTATTTATAGTAACAGGGGATAAAGATGCTATACAGTTAGCGTCTAATAAGACTACTACACTTATAACTAAAAAAGGTGTAGCAGATGTAGAAGAATATAACTACGATTCAGTAATAGAAAAATACGAAATGACACCTACACAGTTTATAGATTTAAAAGGACTTATGGGAGATAAATCGGATAATATACCTGGTGTGCCTGGAGTAGGTGAAAAAACAGGTATAAAACTTATAAAACAGTTTGGAAGTATAGAAAACTTAGTTGAACATACAGATGAACTTAAAGGAAGTATTAAGAAAAAAATAGAAGAAAATAAAGAAGAAGCTATACACAGTAAATGGCTTGCTACTATTGTAAGAGATGTTCCAATAGAATTTGATTTAGATAAGATGATATTTGGAGACTACAAAGTAGAAGATGTTATAGAAAAATTCCAGTTCTTCAAATTTACAAGCCTTATAAAAAAGGTTATGGATATGAGCGGGGATTCTAATATGGCAGAAGATAACTCAACAGAGATAGATGTAAATTATGATGTGAATTCTTCAGAATTGATATCTATTATAAAAGAAAAGGGAGAGTTTGCATTAAAGGTAGTTTCTAAAACAGGAAATCTTTTAGAAAAGAATATAATATCTATGTATATTACATTAGATGGAGATAAAGTATTCTGTGTATCTGAAGATAAAGTAATAGACTTCAGAGAAGTTTTAGAGTCTAAGGATATAAAGAAATATGGATATAACATGAAAGAAGACTATGTGGCACTAATGCCTTATGAAATAGCTTTAAAAGGCATGTCATTTGATATAGCTATAGCAGAGTATTTAATAGACTCTACATCTACTAACACAAGCGAATGTAGTGCAATAGCAATGAAATACCTTATGAAGTCAGTTAAATCTAAAGAAGAGCTACTTGGAAAAGGTGTAAAGGCTAAAAAGTTTGAGGATTTAGCAAAAGAAGAGCTTTCTGGATATATTTCTTCAATTCTAAATACTGTAGTAAATGCTATGCCTAAGATGAAGGAAGAAATAGAAAGTACAGAAATAGAAAAACTATTCAACGATGTTGAAATGCCACTTGTAGAAGTATTGGGAAATATGGAGTATACAGGGATCAAAGTTGACAAGGAAATGCTTGCTGAGCTTGGAAAAGAGTTTACGAAGATAATATCTTCTCTTGAAGAAGAAATATACGGATATGCAGGCGAAGAGTTCAATATAAACTCTCCAAAACAGTTAGGTGTAATATTATTTGAAAAACTAGAACTACCTGTAATCAAGAAAACTAAGACAGGATACTCAACTAATGCTGAAGTTCTTGAAAAATTAAAAGATAAACATCCTATTATAGATAAAATAGGTGAATATAGACAGATAGTAAAATTAAATTCTACATATGTTGAAGGGCTTACTGCTCTTATAAACCCAATAGATGGTAGAATACATTCTACATTCAATCAGACTATAACTACAACAGGAAGAATTTCTTCTACAGAGCCAAATCTACAGAATATACCTGTAAGAATGGAAATAGGTAGAAGACTTAGAGCTGTATTTGTTTCGGATGATGAAAAAAGACTTGTAGATGCCGATTATTCTCAGGTTGAACTTAGAGTTCTTGCGCATATGAGTGGAGACGAACATATGATAGATGCATTTGCTCATGGAGAAGATATACATAGAAAGACTGCATCTCAGGTATTTAACGTGCCAGTAGAAGAGGTTACTCCAGAGCTTAGAAGTGCTGCAAAAGCTGTAAACTTTGGAATAATATATGGTAAAACTGATTTTGGTCTATCTGAAGACTTAAATATACCTGTACCACAGGCAAAACAGTACATAGAAAGTTATTTTGCTAAGTACGAAAAAATAAAGGAATTTATGGATAATATTATTGAAACTGCTGAAAAAGATGGATATTCTCAGACAATGTTCAATAGAAGAAGATATATTCCTGAAATAAAATCTAAAAACTTTATGGAAAGAAATAGAGGTAAAAGAGCTGCAATGAACGCACCTATACAGGGAAGTGCGGCTGATATTATAAAGATAGCGATGGTAAATGTATTTAGAAGATTAGAAAAAGAAGAATTAAAATCAAAACTAATACTTCAGGTACACGATGAGCTTATCGTTGAAACTCCAATAGATGAACTTGAAAAAGTTGAAAAAATAGTTAGAGAAGAGATGGAAAACGCAGTAGATATGAAGGTTTCACTTACTGTAGACTTAAATACTGGCGTTTCTTGGTATGAAACAAAGTAGGTGATTATATGCTAAAGATTGGACTTACAGGAAGCATAGGTTGTGGTAAAAGTAGCCTTTCTAATATATTGAAAAATCACAGTATACCTATAATAGATGCAGACATAAAAGGAAGAGAAATATATGAAGACAAAGAACTACTAAAGGCTATTGAAGATGCCTTTGGTAGTTCTGTAATATATGAAGACGGTACTCTAAACAGAAAAAATCTTGGGAAAATAGTTTTTAGCGATGATAACAAGTTAGAAAAATTAAATAGTTTAACGCATCCAGCTATAAGAAAAATGATAAATGATGATCTTGATAAATATGAAAAAAGAGGAGAAAAAATGGCTGTAATCGACGCTGCACTTCTAATAGAAGCTGGTTTTGTAAGTATGCTAGATACAGTAGTAGTTGTTATATGTTCAGAAGATGTACAGTTACAGAGAGTAATACTTAGAGATAACTGCAGTGAAGATGAAGCTATGGGTAGAATAAAATCACAGATGCCTCAAGAAGAAAAGGTGAAATATGCTGAATTTGTTGTAGATAATTCAGGAACATTAAATCAGTTAGAGGAAGAAGCAGAAGAGCTGATTAGAAAGCTAGAGGAAAAAATTGAAAAATAAAACTAGCTTAAAAGTGATTTTAGTTTTGATTTTATTCTCAATAATTTTTATTGGATTTAATTTTAAGTCTATTGAAGAAATGTTTTATCCAAGAAGATATAATGAGTACGTTCAAAAGTATTCAAAAGAATACAATATAGATAAATATTTAGTATATAGTGTTATAAAGGCTGAGAGTAAATTTATTCCGGATGCGCAGTCTCATAAAGGAGCCAAGGGACTTATGCAAATAAGTGATACTACGGCAAAATGGGCAGAAAAAGAAATAGGAATAGATAGTAAAAAGATTTTTGAGCCTGAAACAAATATAAAGACAGGATGTTGGTATTTAGCTAGACTCTATAAGGAGTTTGGCAAGAGAGATTTAGTCATAGCAGCTTACAATGGTGGATCAGGAAATGTAAGAAAATGGCTAAAAGATGAGGAATATAGTAAAGATGGAGTAAATCTTCATGATATTCCATTTGAAGAGACATTAAAATATGTGGATAAAGTAAATAGAAATTATGCCATGTATAAAAAAATATACTGCGGGAAGGAAGCAAATTAGATGAAAAAAACTAAGATTATTAGTATTATATTAGCCGTAGCCCTTGCAGTAGGGGGATGTTCGGCTTTTAATGGCGATAAAAAAGAAGAAAAGACAAGCGATACAAAGAAAACATACTCAGAAAAGATACAGTTGGCAATACAGAAACCAAGTACGATAAGTCCAATTACTAATACGGATGAAAGTGTTTTAAATGTATTAAATCTAGTATATGATGGGCTTTTTGAGCTTAATAAAAACTATAATGCAATACCTAAGCTAGTAAAAAATAGTAAGATGTCATCTGATGGTAAGCAGATGGATATAGTTTTAAAAGATGCGAAATGGCATGATGGAAATCCTGTAACAGCAGATGATGTAGCTTTTACTGTTTCATCAATAAGATCTAATAAAACAAGTCCATATAATTATATGGTGCAGAATATATCTGATGTTGTAGTAAATGGAGAAAAAAATCTTACTATAAAATTCAAAAATAATGCTGCATTTGCAAAGGAAAATTTAACATTTCCTATAGTCAGCAAGGTTCAGTTATCTGGAAAAGATATAAATAATGTTGATGCAAATAAGGTAGGTAATGGAGTTTATAAAATTGCAAGTTATTCAGATAGAGAGGGAATATCTCTAGAAGTAAATAAAGATTACTATGGAGATATTCCAAAGAGTGCTATGAATATAAATGTAAATATTGTTCCAGATGAAGATACAATAGTATCTACTGTTGAGGCATTAGAGAGCGATATGGTTAAGGCGGATTCAGATAATTTAAGCCGGTTCCAGAATAGCCGGTTTGACATTAAGTCTTACGAGGGAAGAGATTATGATGCTGTTATAATAAATCAGTCAAATTTACTTCTTGCAAATGCTAATTTTAGAAAGGCGATAGTTTCTGCAATAAATAGAACTGCGATAATAGAAAATGGATATATGGGGCATGTACATTCTGTAAATATTCCGATAAATTCTAAATCTAAATATTATGAAAGCTCTATAAAAAATATGGAATATAGCACAGAAAATGCTGAAAAATATATGAAAGAGATAAAAATTAATAAGAAGGATAAGATTAAGGAAACACAGGTAAATGCTACAAATAAACCTAATAATAAGGTGAATTCAAGTAGTGGAAATAATAAAACAAATTCCTCTAATAAACCTAGTAGTTCTGGAAATTCTGGTGGATCTAGCAACAATACAGGTACTTCAGATAATAGTGGATCAGATGCAAATCAAGCACCTAGTGGAGGTGATTCTGGAACTCAGAACAGTGGAGGCTCTAATGCAGGAAGTTCTTCAGGTGGAGAATCAGCAGGTAATGGAGCAGGAGGAGAAGCTAGAATTCTAGATTCTTCTGAAGAAACTAGAAATACTGTTTATTCTACTGATGAGGATAAGGAAGAGTTTGAAAAAATTGCTGATGAAAATAATGATTCTGTTATAGCTAAAAATCTTGTTAGAACTACTAATAACAATAAAGAAAATGCAAATAATCAAAATAATAATGCGGCTAATAATAATCAGAACAGCAACAATCAAAATAATAATACAACACAGAATAAAAATGATGCAGCTAATAAAAAAACTAAAAAAGAAGAAAATCCTTATTACACAGAAAAAGAAATAAAAACTATGATAAACTCTATAACTTTAAAAATAATCGTAAATAGAGAAAATAGTGAAAGAGTCAAATCTGCAAATATGATATCTGAAAACTTAAAGGCTGTTGGAATTAAGTCAGAGGTTGTTCTTTTAGATTCACTTGGCATGCAGAAATCATTAGCTAATAGATCATATGATTTAGCTGTTACAGGATGGCAGATATCTAGTATCCCTAATATAACAGAAATTATGAAAGCTATATGTCCTAATGATGCAGGACTAAATGAGAGATTAGGAAAGATACAGGGAGCAACTAGTGAAGAGGATATTAAGAAAATTTATGCAGATATAGAAAAATATTGCATAGATAATGCATTATTTATAAGTATAGGTGTAAAAGATAACTATATGATTATAAATAAAAGACTAAAAACTGATTTATATATGAATGATTATGACCAGTATAGAGGTATAGAAATGGTAACTCCTTCAAAATAATTTATAAAGTTTTTGCATTATTTGGTAAAATAAGATATTCTATAATTAGGTATAAAAAATAATAGAAAATTCTTTTAAATAGATATTATTATGGAGGTGGTTTAATGAAAAAGGCAATAGCAGCGCTAGGAATAAGTGCGGTTACATTAGCGATGTCTTCTGCTGATTCTAGTGCTCTTGAAACAGCGACAGTTACGGCAGATGCTCTTAATATGAGAAGTGGGCCTGGAATAAGCTATAGTAAACGGGGAGTGCTTCATAAGGGCGCTAAGGTAACAGTTCTTGAAAAATCAAAAGGATGGGTTAAGATAAAAGATTCTTCAGGAAAAACAGCTTGGGTAAGTGGACAGTATTTAAGCACATCTGGAAGTAGCTCAAGCAACTCATCATCAGAAAGTGCGGGATATATTGCGTATGTTTCTGTAAACTCTAGCTTAAATGTTAGAAGTGAGTCTTCTACATCTGGAAGTGTAATTGCATCTTTAAAAAATGGCGAAAAAGTTCAGGTAATAGAGAAAAAGGACAATGGATGGAGCAAGATAAAAACAGAGTCTGGTAAAGTAGGATGGGCTAGTAGTAAATATCTAGTAAATACACCAAGTAACTCTGGAAATACTAGTTCACAGAATAATTCTGTAGCAGCTTCAGGAAACGTAAAGGTAAATACATCTAGTGGCCTAAATGTAAGAAAAGGACCAGGAACAAATCATGCTATAATTGGCTCTTTAGCTGGAGGAAGTGTTGTTCAGGTAAAAGAAAAGTCTGGAGGTTGGGTAAAAGTTGTATTATCTAACGGAAGTACTGGTTGGGTAAGTGGACAGTATGTAAGTTCTACAAATGAATCTACTTCAAATTCAGGATCATCTCAGAATAATAAACCACCACAGAATAATGAATCTACAGTGGCATCAGGAAGAGTTAAAGTAACTATATCAAAAGCTCTAAATATAAGAAAAGGACCAGGAACAGGTAATGCTATAGTTGGCTCTTTAGCTGGAGGAAGTGTTGTAGAAGTTAAAGAAAAATCTAATGGATGGTATAAGATAAAAACAGCTAATGGTGTAGAAGGTTGGGTAAGTGGAGATTATGTTACTCCAACTGATGAACCTCTAAGCGGTGGAGCAAGTAGTAACAATTCTAGTTCAGGAAATAATAGTTCTAGTAGTAATAATAATGGATCTTTTGGAAGTGGAGAAAGCTCTGCTACTGGAGATAAGATAGTTGATTATGCATACACATTATTAGGAGTTCCATATAAATGGGGCGGAAATGGACCTTCAAGCTTTGACTGTTCGGGATATACTCAGTGGGTATACAAAAATGCAGCAGGAATTAGCATACCAAGAGTATCAAGAGATCAGGCTCAGGCAGGTAGTGCAGTAGAAAAAGGTAACTACAAAAAAGGAGATTTATTATACTTTAATACTGGAGGAAGTGGTGTAAGCCATGTCGGTATATATATAGGTGGAGATAAATTCATACATTGTAGTGGAACTCAGTCAAAACCAGGTTCAGTAAAAGTAAGCTCGTTAAATGGATATTACGGAAACGTACTTTTAGGAGCTAGAAGATTTGTTTAATTGATTTTAAAAATAAATACAGTTATATAAATAAGGACATCATACAAAAAATTGTACTGATGTCTTTTTTATGTATTTTTAGAGCTTGTAGTTTTATAAAAATTATCATTTTTGGGGGTAAATACATACAAATGTGAATACGTTTGCAAAATTATTTAAAAAATGAAAGAAAAAATTCGTAAAGTATAAAAAAATGACGATAAAGTATGAAAACGATTGAAAAATTTTTGAATATAAATTATAATATAGAAGTTAAAAAGGTGTTGGATAAAATAAATAGCTTGAAATTTTACGCTGAGCTATACTTTTTTATGATGACTTATATTTTAAAGTCTGTTTTTAGTGTGCAGTTGTATCTACATATGTATACAAGATACAATTGTTGAAAAATAGACAAATAGAGTGACAAAATAAAAAAATATATAAACATATATCTTTAATTCTGCTAGGTATAGGTTTTAAATAAGAAAAAATACCTAAGTTAAGGTGGAATTCTAAAGTTTGTGGGTAAAATTGGAGATATTTTTTTAACAATACTTAAGTATTTTTATTATATATAGTATACTAATATATGATAGAAAAATTGTTTATTATAGATAGGGGGTAAAATAATGAAACTCTTAACTTTTAAGGGAGGTATACATCCTCCACATGGAAAAGAGTACTCTAACAAAAAGCCAATTGAAAGAGCTGAAGCTCCTAAAGTGGTTTACATTCCTATTCAGCAGCATATAGGTGCTCCGGCAAAACCTATAGTTGAAGTAGGAGATGAAGTTAAGCTAGGACAGAAAATAGCTGAAGCTGGTGGATTCGTTTCTGCCAACATACATTCTTCTGTATCAGGAAAAGTTATAGCTATAGAACCACATGAAATACCAAACGGTAAAGGTATGTGTATAGTTATAGAAAATGACTTTAAAGAAGAACTTCATGAAAGCGTTAAACCTCATGGTAAGTTAGAAGATCTTTCAAAAGAAGAAATAGTAGAAATAATAAAAGAAGCAGGTATAGTTGGTATGGGTGGTGCAACATTCCCAACTCACGTTAAAGTATGTCCTCCTCCAGGATCAACTGCAGAGTTCGTAATACTTAACGGTGCAGAATGTGAACCTTACTTAACAGCTGACCACAGATTAATGCTAGAACAGCCAGAAAAAGTTGTTTTAGGATGTAGAGCTTTAATGAAAGTTCTAGATGTTAAAAAAGGATTTATAGGAATTGAAGAAAACAAACCAGATGCTATAGAAGCTGTTCAGAATGTAGCTAAAGACTTCCCAGAAATAGAAGTTGTTACATTAAAAGTTAAATACCCACAGGGTGCTGAAAAACAGTTAATATATGCATGTACTGGTAGAGAAGTTCCATCAGGTGGACTTCCAATAGCTGCAGGAGCTGTTGTTGACAACGTTGGTACAGCGGCTGCTATAGCAGATGCTATAACAACTGGTATGCCTTTAGTAGAAAGAATAACTACTGTAACAGGTCCTTGTATAGCAGAACCTAAAAACTTAGTAACAAAAATAGGTACTAGAGTAAATGAAATAATAGACCAGTGTGGAGGATACAAAGAAGGTACTAACCTTGGTAAAGTTATCATGGGTGGACCAATGATGGGATTCACACAGTGGCATACAGAAATCTCAACTAATAAGGGATCTTCAGGTATACTTCTTTTAACAGAAGAAGAATCAAGAACTCCAGAAATGCAGAACTGTATAAGATGTGGTAGATGTACAGATGTATGTCCATCATTCTTACAGCCGTTATTAATAAGTGCATATTCAATGAAAAATGATTTCGATAGAGCTGAAGAATTCAACGCTATGGATTGTATAGAATGTGGTTCATGTTCATTCATATGTCCAGCTAGAAGACCTCTTGTTCAGACAATAAGAACAGCTAAGAGAGAAATCGGTGCTAAGAGAAGAAAACAGCAGGCAGCACAGAAAAAATAATAAAAGTCAGGAGGAAAAACAATGGAAAATAAATTGATAGTATCATCTTCTCCTCATGTAAGAAGTAATGAAGATACATCATATATAATGAAACAGGTTATTATAGCACTTGTTCCAGCAGCACTTGCAGGTCTATTCTACTTCAGACTTAATGCTTTAAGTGCTATGTTCTTCTGTATACTTGGTACAGTGGGATCAGAACATATATTCTGTAAAATAATGAAAAAGAAAAGTACAATAGGTGATTTTTCAGCTGTTGTAACAGGCTTATTATTAGCATTCAACGTTCCAGCTTCACTTCCATGGTGGATGTGTTTATTAGGTGGAATATTTGCAATGGTAGTTGTTAAAATGGTATTCGGTGGTATAGGATGCAACTTTGTCAACCCTGCATTAGCAGCTAGAGCATTCTTATTAGCATCATTCCCAGTAGCTATGACTGCATGGACTAAAACTGGTGTTAACTTTGTATCATCAGCTAATCTTGATGCTGTATCTACAGCAACACCACTTAGTTTCTTAAAAGCTGGTCCAGCTGGTTTAGCAGATCTTGCAGCAAACAATATATCATTATCAGATATGTTCCTTGGAAATACTGGTGGTTGTATAGGTGAAACTTGTGCATTACTAGTTATATTAGGTGGAGTGTATCTTATATATAAAGGAATTATAAGTTATGTAATGCCAGTAGCATATATAGTAACAGTATTCGTTTTAACTTTCCTTTTAGGTGGATTTAACTTACAGTTCGCTATATATCAGTTAATGGCAGGTGGTTTAATGCTTGGAGGATTCTTCATGCTGACAGACTACGCAACATCTCCTATGACTAAAAAAGGACAGGTTATATATGCAGTTCTTGCAGGTGTAATCACTTCAGTTATAAGATTATACGGTGGATATCCAGAAGGTGTATCTTACTCAATATTACTTGTTAACTGTCTTGCTCCTTTAATAGATAAATTCGTTAAAAATAGAGTATTCGGGAAGGAGGCAAAATAATGAATAGTGCAGTAAAAGTTGGTGGAACATTATTAGTTATAAGTGCTGTAGCATCATTCCTACTAGCAGGAACTAACCAGATAACAGCTCCAGTAATAGAAGAAAGAAATATTCAGGCTAACAATGAACTTAGACAGTCTGTACTTCCAGATGCTACTGATTTCAAACAGTTAGATGCCTCTGAATTCGATGGAAAAGGTGATGGCCTTATAGTAGAAGCTTATGAAGGTCTTAACGGATCAGAAAATGTAGGTTATACTTTCAAAGCTACTCCAAGTGGATACGGTGGAGCTATAGAAGTTATAATAGGTATATCAACAGATGGAACTATAACAGGTGTTGATATAGGTTCAATGTCAGAAACAGCTGGTCTAGGTGCTAAAGCTAAAGATGAAGCATTCAATGGACAGTATGACGGAAAGAAAACAGATAAACCTCTTGAAGTAGCTAAAGGTAGTGCATCAGGAGACAATCAGATACTTGCAATATCAGGTGCAACAATATCATCAACAGCAGTTACTAATGGTGTAAATGCTGCGATAGATGTATTCAACGCATTAAATAAATAAGGAGGGTTTTAAATGAGTTTCGGTAAAGTCTTTAAAAATGGACTAATAGATGAAAACCCAACATTTGTACAGGTTATAGGTATGTGTCCTACTCTAGCTGTTACTACTTCAGCAATAAATGGTATGGGTATGGGATTATCTACAGCGGTAGTTCTTACATGTTCAAATATAGCAATATCACTTTTAAGAAAGGTAATTCCTGATAAAGTCAGAATACCATCTTTCATAGTTGTTATAGCTACATTCGTTACAATTGTTGGTATGTTATTAAAAGCGTATATACCAGTACTAGATCAGGCACTAGGTTTATATATACCACTTATAGTTGTTAACTGTATAATACTTGCTCGTGCAGAAAGTTTCGCAAGCCAGAACGGTCCTGTTGCATCAGCAGCAGATGGTCTTGGAAATGGTATAGGATTCACACTAGCTCTAACAGTAATAGGAGCAGTTAGAGAATTACTTGGAAACGGAAGCTTATTTGGATTTAGCTTATTTGGAGCACACTTTACTCCAATATTAATATTCATACTTCCTCCAGGAGCATTCTTAACTTTAGGATTCTTATTCGCAGGATTCAATAAATTAAAAAATAAAAAGGCATAATGGGGGTGTAGGTGAATGAATTTAGTACTATTATTTTTAAGTATAGTTCTTGTAAATAACGTTATAACATCTCAGTTCCTTGGTATATGTCCGTTCCTTGGGGTTTCAAAGAAAGTTGACACTGCTGTAGGTATGGGTGTTGCAGTTACATTCGTTTTAACACTTGCATCAGTTATAACTTATTTCATACAGATGTTATTAGTAAAAACTGGAACTGAATATCTTCAGACTATAGCATTTATACTTGTTATAGCATCTATAGTTCAGTTCGTTGAAATGGTAATCAAAAAAATGAGTCCATCTTTATATCAGGCTCTTGGGGTATTCCTACCTCTTATAACTACTAACTGTGCCGTTCTTGGTATAGCAATAGTTAATATAGATAAAGGATACAACCTAATAGAAACAATCATAAATGGTTGTGGTGCTGGTATAGGGTTCACTCTTGCAATAGTAATATTTGCAGGTATAAGAGAAAGATTAGAATTGTCAGATATTCCGGAAGCTTTCAAAGGTTTCCCTATAACATTAATATCAGCAGGTTTAATGTCAATCGCTTTCTTAGGATTCACAGGACTTATTAAGTTATAAAAACGGGGAGGCGAAGAATAGTGGAAATATTAAAAGCGGTAATATTATTAGGTGCGTTAGGGTTAATATTCGGTTTAATTCTTGATTTCGCATCAAAAAAATTCGCTGTTGAAGTTGACCCAAGAGAAGAAGAAATACTTGGTGTACTTCCAGGAGCAAACTGTGGTGGATGTGGATACCCAGGTTGTGGAGGATGTGCAGCAGCGATAGTAAAAGGTGAAGCAGCTATAAATGCATGTCCAGTTGGTGGAGCAGCAGTTGCAGCCAAAGTTGGAGAAATAATGGGTGTAGAAGCGGAAGCTGGCGAAAGAAAAGTAGCTCATGTAATATGTAAAGGTACTTGCGAAAAGGCAAAAGATAAATTTGAATATGATGGTGTTCAGGAATGTAGAGCGGCATCTGTTCTTAATGGTGGTGCTAAAGCATGTGCACAGGGTTGTCTAGGATTAGGAACTTGTGTTTCTGTTTGTGCATTCGACGCTATACATATAGTTGATGGTGTTGCTGTAGTTGACGAAGAAAAATGTGTTAACTGTGGTAAATGTAGAGAAGTTTGTCCAAAAGGATTAATAGTTGAAAAACCAGCTTCTCAGGAAATAATAGTAAACTGTAACAATACTCAGAAAGGTAAAGTAGTTAAAGATAACTGCTCTGCTGGATGTATAGGTTGCGGTATATGTGAAAAGAATTGTAAATTTGATGCAATTCACGTTGAAAACAACGTAGCTAAAATAGATCCTGAAAAATGTGTTGGATGTATGGTATGTGTTGAAAAATGTCCAACAAAAGTAATAGCAGGAGATTTAGCTAAAAGACAGAAAGTAACAATAGACAAAGATTTATGTGTTGGTTGTACAATATGTGCTAAACAGTGTAAATTTGATGCTATATCTGGTGAACTTAAAGTAGCTCACGAAATAGATCAGGACAAATGTGTAGGATGTCATTTATGTATGCAGAAATGTCCTAAAAAAGCAATCAAATTAGTATAATCAAAATAAAATTTGATATTATTGTAAATAATAGAGATGTAGAGAAAATTCTACATCTCTTTTTTTATTTTATTTTTTATGTAATTTAAAAATTTTTAAAGAAGTTCATTTAAAACTTAATAAAATCTTTTTTCTCTCTTTGCCATTTTGCTGATAAAATTTTAGGATTAATTTAGGTTTAAATGTTATCCTAATGAGGAAATTAATAAATTTTATATATGCAATTAAAATTCAAATTAGCATAGTATAATATCCTATATATGAGTAAATAACAATAGTGTAACTAAAAAGGAAGGACATATATATTGAAATTTTTATGATATAATGATAGACTAAATAAGTACGCAAACAGTGCAATAAAGAGGTGATATAGTGAAAATTGTACTAGCATCGGGATCACCGAGAAGAAAAGAAATTCTAGAGAATATGAATCTAAAATTTGATATAATTAAAAGTGAGATAGAGGAAACAACAATAGAAAATGAAAGTCCGAAAGATTTAGTTAAAAGACTTTCTTATGAAAAAGCTTATGATATTGCTAGCAAAAATTTAGATAGTATAGTAATAGGCGCTGACACTGTAGTTGTTTTAGATAATAATGTACTTGGAAAACCTAAAGACGAGGATGAAGCGTTTGATATGCTAAAACAGATGTCTGGAAGAGAGCACGATGTTATAACCGGTGTAAGTATATTATGCTTAGATTTGAAGAAAGAAATATGCGATTATTGTGTAAGTAAAGTAAAGTTTAAAAATCTATCTGATGAAGAAATATATTCATATATAAAGACTGGAGAATGTATGGATAAGGCTGGAGCCTATGGAATACAGGGATTAGGTGGTCTTTTAGTTGAATATATAAAAGGTGATTATTTCAATATAGTCGGATTTCCGATATCTTCTGCAGCTGAAATATTGAAAAATGATTTCAATATAGATATATTTAAATTAAACGAAGGTAGATTTGCTTAATTTGAATTAGAAATTATGTGCTTTGAAACGTTGAAGAGGATATATGGAAAATATAAAATATAGCGTAAAGGATGAGTTTCCTAGAGAAAAGATGCTTAAAGATGGTGTAGAAAGTCTTTCTAATGTAGAACTAATAGCAGTTTTGTTGAGAACTGGAAGTAAGAATAAAACAGTAACGGAACTCGCTGACGAGCTATTAAAGGTAGACCATGAGGGGATTAGATTTCTGAAAAGTGCTTCAATAGAAGAACTATGTGAAATTGAAGGAATTGGTATATCAAAGGCAACTTTGATTAAAGCAGCTTTAGAATTAGGTGTTAGAGTGGCTGAGTCTGAGGTTGTTAGATACCAAGTTAAAAACCCTTGGGACATATACAAATACTATATGGAATCTATGAGGTATTTAAAGGAAGAGATATTCAAGACTGTGCTTTTGAATACTAAAAACGAGATTATAACAGATATAGATGTATCTCATGGTACTTTGAATTCTTCACTAGTACATCCAAGAGAGGTCTTTAAGCAAGCTATTAAAAAAAGCGCAAATAAGATTATTCTTATTCACAATCATCCATCTGGGAATGTAGAGCCTTCAAATGAAGATATGCATATAACAGATAGGCTAATTGAATGTGGAAAAATAATAGGAATAGAGGTCATCGACCATATAATAATTGGCGATGGAATATATTATAGTTTTAAAGAAAGCAGAAAAATGTAATTAAGAAAGTTACTAACAATAGTTATACTTTAAAGGATTGGAAGGAGAAGTAAAATGGCAAAGAAAGAAAAAAGAGGATTCTTTGGTGGATTCCAGAAAATGACAAAAGATATGGGGATAGATTTAGGTACTGCTAATACACTTGTTTACATAAAAGGGCAGGGTATAGTATTAAGAGAACCATCTGTTGTAGCTGTAAGAGATGACAGTAGAGAAGTTTTAGCTGTAGGTGAAGAAGCTAAAAGAATGATAGGTAGAACACCAGGTAACATAGTAGCTATAAGACCTATGAAAGACGGGGTTATAGCTGACTTTGATGTTACTCAGTCTATGATAAGATACTTTATAGAAAAAGCATCTGACAATAAAAGTGTAGCGAGTCCAAGAATAGCAATATGTGTACCATTTGGTGTTACAGAAGTTGAAAGAAGAGCTATAGAAGATGCAGCTAGACAGGCTGGAGCTAGTGATGCATTCTTAATAGAAGAACCTATGGCTGCGGCAATAGGTGCTGGACTTAAAGTTGAAGAACCAGAAGGAAACATGGTAGTAGATATCGGTGGTGGTACTTCTGAAATAGCTGTTATATCATTAGGTGGAATAGTTGCCGCTAAATCTATAAGAATAGGTGGGGACGAATTTGACGACGCTATAATAGCTTACGTTAAAAAAGAATACAACCTTATGATAGGTGAAAGAACTGCAGAAAACATAAAAATAAATATAGGATCAACATTTAAAGATGATCAGGAAAAAGAAATGGAAATAAGAGGTAGAGACCTTATATCAGGACTACCAAAAACTATAACAATATCATCTACAGAAGTTAGAGAAGCATTAAAAGAACCAGTAAATGCTATAGTAGATGGAATTAAATCAACACTTGAAAAAACTCCACCAGAATTAGCATCAGATATAATGGAAAACGGAATAATGCTTACTGGTGGTGGAGCGCTACTTAGAGGATTTGATAAACTTATAGCTTCAGAAACAGGAATGAAGGTAGAAATAGCAGAATCACCTCTTGATTGTGTTGCTCTAGGAACAGGAAAAACTGTAGAAGATGAAGTTATATTTGAAAAAGTTTTAATGATGAACGCTGGAAAATAAAGTTGGTGATTTAGTTGAAATTTGACAAATTTAAAAAGAAGAAAATAAATTCTAAAGTGGTAGCAACTGTAGTGGTTGCTATCACTTTAATTGGAATTGTGAGTATATCGGTGATAAAACACTCAGGAACATCACCGTTCTCTGTAGGAATTGTATCTGATGGGGCAGCAGCTACTGCATCTCCTATAGATTCAGCAATGGAGTTTGTTAAACAGGGAGCATCTGACTTAATGAATTTCAAGAAAAATAGTAATAAAATGAGAGAGCTAGAAAAAGAAAATGAAGAGTTAAAGGCTAAGGTTATAGATTTAAACTCTAAATCAGCTAAGCTAGAATCTCTTGAGGATTTAAAAAAGAGCTTAAACTATGTGAGTACAGACAGAATGAAGAGCATAGTATCAGGTTCTGTTATAGAAAAAAATGATGGTAACTGGTATGAATCGTTTGTACTTAATGTAGGTAAAAATGATGGTGTAGAAAAAAATAGTATAGTAATAAATGGAAAAGGTTTAGTAGGTATAGTTTATGAAGTTTCTGGAAACAGTTGTAAGGCTATTTCTATGTTAGATAGTAAGTCTGCAGTTAGTTTTAAGATAGTAAACAATACAGCAGCTAAAGGTGTTATAAGTACTAGTACATCAGCTGGAAAAGAAAAGGCATATGAAGCTAACGGATATTTAAATGGATATATGTTTGACTCAGATTATGAAGTTGTACAGGGTGATATAATTGTTACATCTGGAATGGGTCTATATCCAGAGGATATTCCTATTGGAGAAGTAGAAAAAGTTATAGATGATAAGAATAAATCTTTAAAATCTGTTGTTATAAAACCATATGTTAACTTTAAAGATGTAAATGATGTAATGATTATAAAACCTAGAAATATAGGATAAGGAGATTGTGTTATGAAGAGAATAATACTTTTTATTACAGGAGTTCTTCTTATAATTCTTGAAAATAGTATTATAAATTATATCGATATATTTGGTGTTACATTTAGCGTACTTTTACCATTTTTAGTTATGGCATCTCTTCATATGGATGAGGAAGAAGCTGGTGTAATAGGATTATTATTAGGTTTTATAGTTGATATGACTGTTGGAGGAATTTTAGGATTTAATGCGCTTGTATATGCTACTGTATGTGCTGTTATAGCTCATTATAGAAAAAATTTCTATGCAGAAAGTACTAGCATGAGAATGGCATTAATAGCAGCTGCGACAGTTTTTCAATCGTTATTAATGATAATCATATCGCTAATTGCATATCAGACAGATGGAATATTGATAATGATTCTAAAAGGATTTATAATACTACCTCTTTTAAATGTGCTTGTAGGATTTATAATCTATAAGTTATTTGGAAGATCTATTATGAAACTTATGAAAGAATAGTTGGTGATTTTATGGAAGAAAAGAAAAATATACCTAGGCTAGATACGATAAAGAAAATAGTACTAGTTGTCTTTGCCGTAATATTAGCTAAAATACTATATCTTACTACTGTAAAGTATCAGCATTATACAGAGCTTGCACAGAGTAAAACATATAAAAATCTTACTATAGAAGCACCAAGAGGTGAAATAAGAGATAGATATGGAAGACTTCTTGCAGGAAATAAAAACCAATTTGCAGTTAAAATATCAGGTGATAGTTTAAATAAACAGGATAAGGACAAAGATTCTAAGGATAGTTCTAATGAAATAGCATTAAACCTTATAAATCTTCTAGAAAAAAATGGAGAAGAGTATGTAGATGAATTTCCTATATATGTAGAAAATGGGAAATATTTCTATACATATGATAAAGAGATAAATGACTATAAAAAAGAAAATAATATTCCTTTAAAATACAACGCAAAGCAAACATTCTACAAGATAGTAGATGACTTAATTGCAAGTGGAACTCTAGATTCTAAAGATAGAGATTTAGATCCTGTAGATTTACAGGCTAAATTAAATGAAAAAGGATATTATCCACCTATACTTGTTAGTAAATGGCTATTTACAGCGCAAAGAGATAAGTATGACTGGTTAGAGTCTTATGATATAGAAAAAACAGCTACGGCTAGAGAAGCTTTTTTAAAGCTTAGAAACAGTGAAAAGCTAGGCATAGATAAAAATCTTAGCGATGCCGATGCTAGAAAGATTATGCTTGTAAAAGATTTAATAAAATCACAGGGATATTCTCAGTATAGCCCAGTTACAGTAGCTAAGAATATAAAAGAAAATACAATAGCTCAAATAGAAGAAAACTCTATAAATCTACCTGGTGTAACGGTTGATTCACAGCCAGTAAGATACTATCCTAATAAGGAATTAGCATCTCATGTTCTTGGATATCTAGGTAAAATACCTTCAGTAAAGGTTGATGAATATCTAGAAAAAGGATATAACAAGGAGGATATGGTAGGTTTATCAGGTATAGAAAAATATTATGAAGAACAATTAAAGGGTGAAGATGGATACAAACAGGTTCAGGTCGATGCATTTGGACGTATAAGTGGCGAAATAGATTCTAAGGAACCAGTATCTGGAGATACTGTATATCTAAGCTTTGATTTAGAACTTCAGAAGGTTGCTCAGGATGCACTTAAACAAGTTGTTACAAAAGCACAGACAGGTGCAACTCTAACTAGTAAGCTTGGAGATGTAAGTGCTTCAGCTGTTCCAAAAGCTAAATCTGGGGCAATAATAGCTATAGATGTAAAAACAGGTGATACATTAGCTATGGCAAGTTATCCAGATTTTGATCCTAATAAATTTGCAAATGGAATTAGTGAAGAAGATTATAAGGCACTACAGCCAGAAAATCAGAATGATACACTAGCTCCAAATGCACTTATAAACTTAGCAACACATGGTGCATTCCAGCCAGGTTCTGCATTTAAAATGGTAACAGGAATGGCAGCACTAGAAAGTGGATTAGATCCAAACTACACAATAAATGACCCAGGGGTTATAAAATTTGGAGCTAAGACATTTGGGGACTACGTTTGGAACCACGGTCGTGGAAATCATGGACGGACAAACCTATATAAAGCGATACAGGAATCTTGTAATATTTACTTCTTTACATTAGGTACTGGTAAAAACTGGATGCTTAATAAAGATTTAGGTATAGATATGGGAGCTGAAAAAATACTGAAATATGCCAAATTGTTTGGTTTTGATAAAAAAGTTGGACTTGATGATGAAATCGGTGAAAGTGCAGGTAAAGTACCTAATACCGAAGATAAATTAGAATCAGTTCAGAGTATGTTAAGATCAGATATAGATAAAAAAATGGCTAATGATTTTACAGACATAACTAGAGCTAAAAATAGAAAAGAATATGAAAAGAGAATTGATGAAATAGTTAGTTGGGCAGCAGAAGATGAAACTCCAGGCAGAGTAGAAGCTATGAAGAGATTAAAAGAGCTAAAAGTAAAAGAAGACAAAGTAGAGGAAATAGCAGATTTAATCGTATATAGTTATTTCAACTCAGCAAAATGGGGAACAGGGGATACATTCAACCTTAGTATAGGACAGGGGGAAAATGCATATACTCCTGCACAGGTAGCTAGATATGTTGCAGCAATAGCAAATGGAGGGTACCTAGTAGATATTTCTGTAGTAGATAAAATAGTGTCTAGTGACTATAGCTCAGTAACTATCGATGAAAATAAAAAAGAAAAAATAGATTTTAAAAACCCTGAGTTGCTAAAAGAGTTAACTAAGGGTATGAAATTAGTTGCTACAAAAGGTACAGGGGCTAAGGTAATGTCAAGTTTTCCAATACCAGTTGCAGCTAAAACTGGATCAGCGGAAATGACAGGTAAGATTCCTACAGCAAATGAGTATCAGTATTTAAAATCTCATGCATCTTCTTACGGTGTCGATATTAAAAAGGCTGAAAAATTAGCAAATCAGTTAAAAGCTAAAAAAGAAAAAGAATTATCTGAAGCTAAGAAAAAAGAATTACAGGCCAAGCTAAAAGATAAATCTCTTACAGATGAAGAAAGAGAAGATATAGAAAAACAACTTGCTGGAAAAATAGAAGTAAAACTTGAAGATACTGATAAAATTAACGCACAATATTTAAGAAAAGCTATGAAAGAATTAAAACCAGATTTAACTGATGAACAGATAGACAGATTTAAAGATGATTATGGAACATTTACATGGAGTGTTGCATTTGCTCCAGCAGATGATCCGGAAATAGCTGTTGTATGCGTTATACCTCAGGGAGATAGTAGTATTTATTCTATGTTCCCAGTGAGAGAAGTTCTTGGACAGTATTTTGGTCTTTTAAGTGATAATGGTCAGCTTACAGAAGAACAAAAGAAAAATATGACGAAAGAACAAGAACAGCGGTATCAAGAGAAAAAACAGCAGGAAGAATCTGAAAAACAGGTAAACTACGGTGTAAAACCAATAAATTAATTTCCAGATTAAGAATGCATATTTTGGAGGATGGATTGTTTTGAAGAATTCCGAATATGAAAAAATAGAGTTTAAGGGAAGTAAAGAAGGGATAATAATTGATTTAAATGATGAAAGAGATTTTGATACTATCGCAGATGTGATAGTATCAAAAATCGAATCATCTAAATCATTTTTCAATGGAGCTAGAATTTACAAGATTGAGTCTGAGTTTTTAGGTGATGATTATAAGGAAAAACTAAAAGAAATTATAACTTCTAAGTTTAATATAGATTTTTATAAACCTGAAGATAAAAAAATAGAAGGAAAAATCACTTTAAAAGACGAAATTAATAAAGTAGACGAAATTAATAATATTGAAGATGAAATAAAAATATTAAAATATGAAGATTCTAGCGAGGATAAATGTTCTGAAAAAGAAATAGTTGTTTCAGAAGAAGAATCAGAAAAGGATTATTCAACAAAATATATTTCTAGAATGAGATCAGGAGATTTTATAGAGTCTGATGGAAATATAGTTGTTATGTCTGATATGAATTCTGGTTCAAAGGTAGTTTCTGGAAAAGATGTACTTATCATGGGTGATATGTGTGTTGGAGCAAAAGCGGTGGCAGTAGGAAATGTTGTTGTATTTGGAAATCTTTTTGGATTTGTTCATGCGGGTGCAGATGGAGATAAAAACTCATATATAGCCGCAAAGAATCTTAGACCAACGATACTTCAGATAGCAGATATAATTGCTGAAGCACCAGAAGATACTGATTCATCTGAGTTAGTTGATGAAAATACTGATGGTGTGGAATCTGAAATAGCTTTTATTTCAGAAAACCAGATAATAATTGAAACACAAATAGGCAAATAAAATATGTAGAGGTGAATAAAATGGGAGAAGTAATAGTTATAACTTCAGGTAAGGGTGGAGTTGGAAAAACAACAACAGTTGCAAATGTAGGGACTGCACTAAGTCTTAGAGGTAAAAAAACAGTTGTTTTAGATGCAGATATCGGTCTTAGAAATCTAGATGTTGTAATGGGACTTGAAAACAGAATAGTTTACGACATAGTAGACGTTGTAGAAGGTGTTTGTAAATTAAAACAAGCTTTAATAAAAGATAAAAGATTTGAAAATCTATACTTAATTCCAGCAGCACAGACTAGAGATAAAAATGCAGTATCTCCAGAACAGATGAAAGAACTATGTGATCAGCTTAGAGAAAGCTTTGAATATGTATTAATAGATTGTCCAGCAGGTATTGAAAGAGGATTCAAAAACGCTATTGCTGGAGCAGATAGAGCTATAGTAATAACAAACCCAGAAGTATCTGCTGTTAGAGATGCTGATAGAATAATTGGATTACTTGAAGCAAATGAAATAACAGATGTAAAACTAGCTATAAATAGAGTTAGATACGATATGGTAGAGCGTGGAGATATGATGGGCAAAGAAGATATCGTTGAAATACTACGGATAGAATTATTAGGAATAATTCCTGATGATGAGGCTGTAATAATTTCTACAAATAAAGGTGAAGCAGCTATAATGGATCCAAAATCAAAAGCTGGTCAGGCTTATAAAAATATAGCGGCTAGAATAATGGGAGAAGAAGTACCTCTATTAGATTTAAGAGAAGAAGAAACCTTCCTTCAGAAATTAAAAAGAGTTTTTTCGAAATAGGTAAGTAGGGGGGGAGTAATAAATGTTCGATATATTTAAAAGTTTCTCAAATGATAAAAAATCAAGTAAAAATATAGCTAAAGAAAGATTAAAGCTTGTATTAGTTCATGACAGAGTAGACTGTTCTCCTGAGCTTATAGAATTAATACAGCGGGATATAATTGAAGTTATATCTAAATATGCTGAAATAGACAAAGACGGACTTGAAATAAAAATGTCTAAATGTAGAGGTGAGGATACTGACAAACCAGTATCTGCACTTGTAGCAAATATACCTTTAAAAGCTTTAAAGGGAAGAAAATAAATAATCAGGTCTTAGTTTAAGTCATAAGCTTAAATTAAAAGGACGGTGATTTTTTGGTAAATTACAAATCTAGTTTAAAATTAATTAAACAGTTAGACTGGAAATTAATTGCTATAGTTCTGACTATATTTGGATTTGGATTGGTTATACTTAGTAGTGCGACTCATTTAAATACAAATTCAACTAAAGCATTATTCCAGTTAGGAAAGCAGTGCGCAGCTTTTGGACTTGGTGCAATGGTAATAGGTATAATCTTACTATTTGACTATACTCTTATAGGTAAACACTATAAAGAGTTATATCTTATAAGCCTTATACTTCTTGCAGTAGTCCTTATACCAGGTATAGGAGCTGAAAGAGGTGGAGCTAGATCATGGTTAAATCTTGGTCCTCTAGACCTTCAGACTTCGGAAATAGTAAAATTAACGTTTATATTGAGCTATGCAAAAATAGTTGAATCTAAAAGAGATAGACTTAGAACAATAAAAGATATAATGCCGTTAATTATATATGCTTTACCATTCTTAGGTCTATTACTTGCTCAGCCAGACCTTGGTACAGCACTAGTTTTTATGTGTATAATTGCAGCTATGGTATTTACAGCTGGATTAGACGGTAAAATTATAAAAAGAGCGATAATTATAGTAGTCGCTTTAATGCCTATTATGTATATGCTTATGGCAGATCATCAGAAACAGAGAATAGAAGCATTCTTACATCCTGAGGATATAACTTTAAAAGGTAACTATCAGGTAATGCAGTCGCTTATAGCCATAGGCTCAGGTGGTGTAACTGGTAAAGGACTTTATCAGGGAAGTCAGAACCAGGAAGATTTCTTACCTGTACAGGACTCTGACTTTATATTCGCTGTTGTTGGTGAAGAACTTGGTGTCATAGGGATGGTATTCTTAATAGGTTTATATATAGCCTTTATATTTAGGCTAATATATGCAGCACAACAAGCGAGGGATTTCTACGGAACGTTAATTGTAATTGGAGTTCTAGGAATGTTTGGTTATCAGATTATCCAGAATATAGGTATGACAGTTGCAGTTATACCGGTAACAGGGGTAACACTTCCATTTGTCAGCTATGGAGGAAGTTCTATGCTGACATCTATGGCAAACCTTGGACTTGTTATGAATGTCTACATGAGAAGAAAGAAAATTAACTTTGGTTAAAAATAAAAAAGATGCCTTAATTTTTTAAGGCATCTTTTTATTTCTTTTTATTTATTCAAATATTCTTATATTCTTAGCAAAGTTTGCACCGAATTCGAAGCAATCTTCAAATGTTTCTTCTGATGGGAAGAATTTCTTTTTAAGTGGATCTAAAGGAGTTTTAAATCCTACAGCCTTAGCATTTGCATGAGCTATAGCTAAACCTTCACCACTCCATCCGTAAGAACCAAATACTGCAGCAAATTTACCAGCATTTGCAACTGGGTCAACTATTGAGAAGAAGTCCCACATAGGTTTAACCATAGTTTTGTTTATTGTTGGAGAACCAAGCATAACACCTTTAGAAGATATTAACTCGTCATGAACTTTGTCAAGAGGAGTAGTTTCTAAGTCAAATAATTCAACTTCCATACCTTCTGATTCAAGACCTTTAGCTATTTCTTTAGACATGGCTAAAGTATTTCCGTAAGCTGATAAGTAGAATATACTAACTTTATCTTTTTTAGTTGCTGCAACAGCATCTTTAGACCATTTAGTGTACATTGCTATAGCATGACCAAGATTTCTATCTAATATTGGACCATGAGAAGTTAATATTGTATCGAAATCTAAGTTTAATGATTTAACTTTATCTAAAGCAGTTAAAACATGTTTAGCAAATGGTTTTACTATGCAATCGTAGTAAACTTTATTAGCTTTGTGGTAGTCAGCGTGTACTATGTCATCTAGATGAACACAAGCGTAATGAGCACCGAAAGCATCACAAGTAAATAGAACTTTATCATATTCATCATAAGTGAACATTGTATCTACCCAATGAAGGAATGGTGCGTGTATGAAAGTAAGAGTTCTTTTACCTATATTAAGAGTTTCTCCATCAGCTACAACGTGGCATTTGAATTCTCTATTTATCTGGCTATCTAAGTAAAGTTTAGCTGGTCTAGTACAATAAACTTCTATGTTAGGGTTTAAGTCAAGTAAAGCTTTAAGACTTCCTGCGTGGTCTGGTTCTGTATGATGAACTACTACATAGTCTATATCAGCTATATCAGTTACTTCTTTTAAATTAGATAAAAATTCATCCTGGAATTCTTTCTTAGCTGTATCGAAAAGAACAGTTTTTTCATCCTTTATAAGGTAAGAATTGTAAGTTGTACCGAATTCAGTTTCCATTATTATATCGAAAACCTGAAGATCTTTATCAGTTACCCCTGTATAATAAAGATCTTTTTTTATTTCAAAAGTATTTGCCATTTTGAAAATTACCTCCTCTATTTTATATTTATTTAACAAAAGCAAAAGCTTTTAAAGAATCAAAATAAATTATTTATATATACATTATAACATATCTTCGAATTCGTCAATTTGAAATTTTATAAAAGATTAACCTTAACAATTTTATAATGGAAAATAGTATTTTATAATTGTATAATATAATAAAGAGTGTTAAAGTAGGGATACTATAAAATATTTTCAATTATCGATGTTAAATTGAGATAATAATATCAAATAAAAGTGAAATATAATTTAGTTTCAAAATAATAAACTTAAACAAATAATAATTGCGGAGGATATATAGAATTTATGGAAAAAGTAGATTTAAAAAGAATTTTGAAAAAAGTTGAAAAGCCAGCTAGATATCTTGGAAACGAAATAAATGCTGTACACAAAGATACAAGCAATCCAGATATTGTAAGATATGCACACTGTTTTCCAGACCTTTACGAAGTTGGAATGAGTCACCTTGGAAGTCATATACTATATGATGTAATCAACAAAGAAGAAGGAGTATTCTGTGAAAGAGTATATGCTCCACAGGTGGATATGGAAGAAAAAATGAGAGAAAATAACATACCACTATTTGGATTAGAGTCAAGAGAGTCTATAAGACACTTTGATATAGTGGCATTTACTCTACAGTACGAACTTTGCTATACAAACATACTTAATATGTTGGATTTAGCAGGGATACCTCTTTTAAAAGAAGATAGAAAAGAAGGAGATCCATTTGTACTTGTTGGAGGTTCTTGTGCTTACAACAGTGAACCTATGACAGACTTCATCGACGCAGCACTTCTTGGTGAAGGTGAAGAGATGAATATAGAAGTAATAAACGAATACAAAGCTTGGAAAAAAAGTGGAGAGCCTAGAGAAAAATTCTTAGAAAGAATAGCTAAAATAGAAGGTGTATATGTACCTTCATTCTACGACGTAGAATACAATGAAGACCAGACAGTAAAAAGCGTAACTCCAAATAGAGAATGCGCAAATCCACATCCAAGAAAAAGAATAATAAGAGATATGAATAAGGTTGAATATCCAGAAAGATTCATAGTTCCTTATATAGATACAGTACACGACAGAATAGTACTTGAAATATTCAGAGGATGTACAAGAGGATGTCGTTTCTGTCAGGCTGGTATGATATACAGACCTATAAGAGAAAAGAACTTTGCTAGATTAAAAGAAATACTAGAAAAACTTATAAAAACAACTGGATACGATGAAATATCACTAGTATCTCTAAGTACAAGTGACTACAGCCAGTTAGCTGAATTAACAGACTACTTAGTTGAAGAATACGCAAGCAAAAATGTTGGTATATCACTACCTTCTTTAAGATTAGACAACTTCTCTATGGAAATAGCTAACAAAATACAGAAAGTTAGAAAAAGTGGTCTAACATTTGCACCAGAAGCAGGATCTCAGAGATTAAGAGACGTTATAAACAAAGGTATAACAGAAGAAGACTTAACTAGAGCTTCAAGACAGGCATTTGAAATGGGATGGAACAACATAAAACTATACTTTATGATAGGTCTTCCAACAGAAAATTACGATGATTTAGATGGAATATCTGACTTAGCTTATGAAGTTGTAGATATATACAAAGATGTTCATAATGGAAAATTCAAAGGAAAATTTAATGTAACAGTTAGTACATCTACATTTGTACCTAAGCCATTCACACCATTCCAGTGGAATCCACAGGACATGAAATCTAGCGTAATAGAAAAACAGAGACACTTAGTTAGAAAACTTAAAAATAGAAACATAACTTACAACTACCATGATTCAGATACAAGTTTAATGGAAGCTGTATTTGCAAGAGGAGATAGAAGATTAGGTAAAGTACTTCTAAGAGCACACGAATTAGGTGCTAAATTCGATGGTTGGGATGAACACTTCGATTTAGAAATATGGAAACAAGCTATGGAAGAATGTGGACTAGACATATCATTCTACGCTCACAGAACTAGAGAATTAGATGAAGTATTCCCTTGGGATCATATAGATGTAGGAGTAAGCAAAAAATTCTTAATAAGAGAAGCTGAAAAAGCATTAAAAGGAGAAATAACACCAGACTGTAGAAAAGGATGTAACGGTTGTGGAATAAATGTACACGATATAGGAAGGGGACTTTGCTAATGAAAATAATGAGAGTAAAATTCAAAAAAGAAGGGGATATGATATACATATCTCATCTAGATTTACAGAGAACACTTCAGAGAGCTTTTAGAAGAGCTGAAATACAGCTATGTTACTCACAGGGATTCAATCCTCATCCTAAAATGAGTTACGGTAATGCATTAGCTCTTGGAACAGAAAGCCAGGGAGAATATGTAGATATAGAAGTAGAAGATGAATTAACAGAAAAAGAATTTTTAGAAAAAATAGCTCCAGAATTACCAGTAGGATTAGAATTTGTAAAATGCAAAGAAATAGATAAAACTGTTCCAGCTCTATCATCAGTTATAGAATGGGGAGAATATCTATTTACTATACCTCTAGAAAGAAAACTTTCTAAGGAATTTGTAAAATCTAAAGTATTAGATTATATGGGAAAAGAAGAAATAATAATAACTAAAAAGAATAAAAAAGGTAAATTAGTAGAAGTTGATATAAGACCGCTTATAAAAACTTTCGATGTATTAGACCTAGAAGATGATTCTCTAACTTTAAACGCTGTAATAGCAACAGGTTCAATACAGAACTTAAATACTAATTTATTCATACCACAGATACTTTCTCTATTTGGAATAGAGTTAGATCCGTTAGATGTGGATATATTAAGAAGAGATTTATACTATGTTGAAGATGGTGAGTTAGTAACTCCTATATAAGATGAGAAGGTGATTTTTTTGAAGAAAATAATAATAGAATCACTAGAATCTTCACAAAAGACAGCTATTCTAAATGAAGGAAAGCTAGAGGAAATATACATAGATAATACAATTGAAAAGAGTATAGTATCCAATATTTATAGAGGGATAGTACAAAAGGTGCTTCCTGGAATGAATGCTTGCTTTGTCGATATAGGAAAAGAAAAAAATGCATACCTTAAATTAGATAACGAAAGTAGTCTAAAAACAGGGGATGATGTTTTAGTACAGGTAATAAAAGATGAAATTGGAACAAAAGGTGCTAAAATATCTCAAGAAATAAGTTTTTCTGGAAGATATTTAGTGTACATTCCAAGTAATACTAGAGTTACTATGTCAAATAAAATTGTCGACGAAAAAGAAAGACTTAGACTTAAAAGACTATTCTATACAAATTGTAAAAATGAAACAGGATATATAATTAGAACAGAAGCTCAGGGATGTAGCATGTCAGACTTTAAAAATGATATAAAAGAATTAAAATCACTATATGCAAATATAGAAAAAGAGTTTAAAAGAGGAAAAGGTCCAAAACTTTTATATACGGCTTCTGATACAGCTATAAAATATGTAAGAGATAATATATCTGACGAAATAGAACTTATCGTTACAAATGACGAAAATAAATACAATGATATTAGAGAAATCCTAAAAGAGATAGATAGAAAATATCTTGAAGTATTAAAGTTAGACAAGGATGTCGATGTATTTAATGTCTACGGTGTAGAATCTCAGTTAAACAGATACTTATCGAAAAAAGTTTGGTTAAAGAGTGGTGGATACTTAATAATTGAAAAAACAGAGGCTCTTACGGTAATAGATGTAAATAGTGGAAAATTTACTGGCGGAGCAAAGCTTGCTAATACAGCTATGAAAATCAATGAGGAGGCAGCTAGAGAAATAGTAAACCAAATAATTGTAAGAGATATAGCTGGGATAATTATAGTAGACTTTATCGACGATCAGATAGTAAGCAGTTCAAAGAAAAAATTGCTCAACATAATGAAGGAAGAATTAAAAAAAGATAAAAGAAAAAGTGAAGTAAAAGGCATGACATCTTTAGGGCTTGTAGAAATTTCTAGAAGAAGGGAAAAAGAACCTTTAGAAGATTACTTCTTAAAAGACTGCAAGAGATGTGGAGCCAAATATGGAGATTTATCTTTAAATTCTATTCTTGATTTAATAGAGAAAAAAGTTATGAATATAAGTAGAAACACAGTCTACAAAAAAGTTAGATTGATTTTTAATCCTAGTATAAAACCTAATATAATAAACAATTATGTGAATATAATTAAGAGGGTAGGCCTTAAATATAGAATTGAAATAGAAATAGCAGAAAGTGCTAATATAAAAGATTTTGCAGTAGAAATTGTTAAATAAAAAAAATTGAAAAATTATACAAAAAATATGCAAAAAGAAGTTGACACTTGGCTTTTCATAACGTATAATAAATAACTGTAATGCCGCTCAGAAAAGGTTAAAATCCCAATGGGTACCTTTAATGGCGAGTTTGTGACCGAGGAGGTGTATTTATGTACGCTATAGTAAAAACTGGTGGAAAACAGTATAAAGTTTCAGAAGGTGACGTACTATTCGTTGAAAAATTAGAAGCTAATGCTGGTGACGTAGTTACTTTAAACGATGTATTAGCTTGCTCAAAAGACGGTGAATTAGTATTAGGAAGCCCAGTAGTTGAAGGAGCATCTGTTCAGGCTAAAGTTTTAGAACAGGGAAAAGCTAAAAAAGTTGTTGTATTCAAATACAAAGCTAAAAAAGACTACAGAAGAAAACAGGGACATCGTCAGCCATACACTAAAATAGTAGTTGAAAAAATAAACGCTTAATTATCATGATTAAAGTTAAATATTTTTATAATGACGATTTCCAATTAAAGGGATTTTCTGTAAAAGGACATGCTGAATACGCGGAGTACGGAAGAGATATAGTTTGTGCAGCTGTTACAACTCATGCAATAGCGACAATTAATTCTCTAGATGTTTTACAGAAAGTCGAGTTCGAAAGCGTTGAAGCAGAAGAAGGAAATATTTCTTGTATAGTCAAAGATGATTGTATAGAAAAAGCTCAGCTTCTATTACAGCACTTTCAACTAGCGATTCAAGAAATCAAACGGGAATACCCAAAAAATATAAAAATTCTTAAAAAATAGGGGGTGACTTCCAAATGTTAAAGATGAACTTACAGTTATTAGCATCTAAAAAAGGGGTAGGGTCTTCTAAAAATGGTAGAGATTCTGTTTCTAAAAGATTAGGTGTTAAAAGATTCGATGGACAGTTAGTTACTTCAGGAAGTATATTAGTTAGACAGAGAGGAACTAAAATACATCCAGGAAACAATGTTGGAAAAGGTGGAGATGACACTTTATTCGCATTAATAGACGGAACTGTTAAATTCGAAAGAAAAGACAAAAAAAGAAAAAAAGTTTCTGTATACCCAGTTTCAATAGCTGAATAATTACAGGACTACAGCTAAGAATGAAAAGGAGTGTATCAAACACTCCTTTTATAATATTCAAATAAAATTGTACGGATTATATAAATTAATATAAATTAGAGTGAACGGAATAAATATAAATATCAAAAGAAAAGAAGGTGAAAAGATATGTTTATAGATAAAGCCAGAATATTTGTTAAAGCCGGAAATGGTGGAAATGGGGCAGTATCTTTTAGAAGAGAAAAATATGTTCCAGCTGGAGGACCAGACGGTGGAGATGGTGGTAGAGGTGCTAGTATAATATTTGAAGTTGATACTGGGCTTAGAACACTTATGGATTTTAAATATAAGAAAAAATACAATGGAGAAAATGGTGGAGACGGTTCTAAAAAAAGAAGAGCTGGTAAAAACGGTGAAGACCTTGTATTAAAAGTTCCTCAGGGAACAATAGTAAGAGATGAAGCTACTGGTCTTATAATTGCTGACTTAAAACACGAAGGTGATAGAGCAGTTATAGCTAAAGGTGGATACGGTGGTAAAGGTAATATGAACTTTGCCAACGCTGTAAGACAGGCACCTGCATTTGCGAAATCAGGTACTGACGGTGAAGAAAGATGGGTAGTACTAGAATTAAAAATGATAGCAGACGTTGGTCTACTAGGATTCCCAAATGTTGGTAAATCAACATTCTTATCAGTAGTAACAAAAGCTAAACCAAAGATAGCTAACTATCACTTTACAACACTAACTCCAAACTTAGGTGTTGTTCAGACAGGATTTGGAGAAAGTTTTGTACTTGCAGATATACCGGGTATAATAGAGGGTGCATCTGAAGGTATAGGATTAGGACATGAATTCTTAAGACATGTGGAAAGAACAAAAGTATTAATACATATAGTAGATATATCTGGATTAGAAGGTAGAGATCCAATAGATGATTTTGAAAAAATCAATGAAGAATTAAAACTATACAATGAAAGATTAGCTACAAGACCTCAGGTAGTAGTAGCTAACAAAGCTGATATACTTTACGACGAATCTATATACGAAAACTTCAAAACAGAGATAGAATCAAGAGGATACAAAGTATTCAAAATGT
Organism: Peptacetobacter sp. AB800; assembly: GCF_047807365.1. Classification (NCBI taxonomy): domain Bacteria; kingdom Bacillati; phylum Bacillota; class Clostridia; order Peptostreptococcales; family Peptostreptococcaceae; genus Peptacetobacter; species Peptacetobacter sp. AB800. The sequence continues at coordinate 36,685 of NZ_JBLOUI010000025.1, forward strand.
CTGCTGCGACAAGAGATGGTGTAGATGACGTTATAAAATATGTAACTCAGTTACTTGCTGAAGCAGAAGAAATAGAATTAGTATCAGAAAATGAAATATATAGACCAGAACTTGATGCAAATAACGAAGAAGAAGGTCTACACATAGAACTTGGAGAAGATGGAGTATTTGAAGTAACTGGTAAAGCACTTAGAAGAATAATGTACTCTGTAAACTTCGACGATATGGAATCACTTCAGTACTTCCAGAATGCTATGGAAAGCCAGGGAGTATTCGACAGATTAAGAGAAATGGGTATAGATGACGGAGATTTAGTAAGAATTTACGAATTAGAATTCGAATTCTATAACTAAGATATAAATTTTAAAAAGATTAAATTATAAAAATAGAGGAGAAAAAACATGCTAAAAGGTAAACAGAGAGCTTATCTTAGATCACTTGCAAATACTTTAAAACCTACAGCACAGATAGGTAAAGAAGGTGTAACTGGAGCATTCTTAGATGAATTAGACAACCAGTTAAGAGCAAGAGAACTAGTTAAAATAACTATATTAGAAAATGCTGGATTAGATGCTAAAGAAACAGCAAATGCAATATGTGAAGAATTAAGAGCTGAATTTGTTCAGGCTATAGGATTTAAATTCACTATATACAGAAAAAATAATGAACAGCCTAAAATACTATTCCCAGGACAGGCACCAGCAAAAGCTAAAAAAGATAACGGTAAAAAAAGAGTAACGAAAAGATCAGTACAGTAGTAAATACTTTGAAAAAGGGGGCTTGTAGCCCAATGTCATTAAGTTAGCATTGTTAATGAGGTTATCTAAAAGAAAAATAGCAGGAAAGATTTTTGCTTTCCTGCTATTTTTATATTTTAAACACACAAATAAGACAG
>NZ_JBLOUI010000026.1:0-36095 GCF_047807365.1 Peptacetobacter sp. AB800
CTCGCCTATGCTTCGCAGCACAAACCTTGCAAGTCGCTATCAAGTTCGTCGGTAGCTACGCCTTTTATGGACTTTCACCACAGATTAATAGCATGCCCGTCATACTAAAAAGGCCGTTGCATTAATTGCAACAGCCTCATATTTTTAGTAATTCCAGATATACTTTCCTCTTTCTCCTGTTCCATAGAAATCAGCAAATGTTATATCAAAAATATTCTCTTTAAAATCTACATCTATATCATTCTTAATTATATACTGCCAAATTCCCGAATGAGAAATATCTCCCTGAAGAAGAATTCCCTTAAGCTTACCATCTCTAACAACTGCCTTCTTGTAGTTCTTAGAATCTTCCTGCTCTACAACCTTGTCCCCTTCCTCTTCTCTTATATTTCCAAGACAAAGAGTAACTAGTCCGTAGAAATTCATAGTATTCTTTAAAGCAAATCTATCTTCATATTTTTCTTCCATACCTGACATATTTCTAGCTGCAGTTTTTCCCTGCTTCATAGCATTTGGCCATATTCCAGAAAGACCTGCAACATCTCCTGCTGCATAAACATCGTCCACACTAGTTTTCATAAAGTCGTCTACAACAATCCCTCTGTCTACTTCTACATTGCTTCCTTCTAAAAATCCTACTGCTGGTCTAACCCCAGCTGCAACGATTATCATATCACAAGCAACTGTTTCTCCTGTATCAAATGTAACTGCGTGAATTTTTCCGTCTTCAGAGCACTCAGCCTTATCAGCTTTACATCCAAGGTAGAATTTCGCACCTGCATCTTCAAATTTTCTCTGGTATTCTTCAGCTGCATGTGGATTTAACTGAACAGGAAGTATGCTAGGAGCCATTTCGACTATTGTTACATCCTTACCTCTTTCAAGAAGTCCATGAGCTGCATCAAGTCCAACAAGACCAGATCCAACGATAAGTATTTTTTCTGATTCCTCAGCCATCTTATCTATAGCCTGGGCATCTCTTAAATGTCTAAGCCCAAACACATTAGATGCCTTTCTAAAATCTCCAACTGGTGGTATAAAGCTATTTGCACCTGTTGCTATTAGAAGCTTGTCGTATTTTACAACATCACCATCTAAAAGGACAACTTCCTTATTAGCTGTGTCTATTTTATCAACTCCAACCTTTTTCCAATCTATATTGTTTACTTCGAAAAAGTCTTCACTTGTGAAGTTTAGAGTCTTTTCATCTCTCTCATGTGATATATATTTATGTAGCATACAACGAGAGTGTACAAACTGATCTTCTGAAACCATTGTAATTTCAGAGCATTTGTCTAATTTTCTTAATTCTTCAGCTGCTGTAATACCTGCAGCCCCTACACCGATAATTACATACTTCATCAGCTTACACCTCCTCTACATGAATTGCTTTTTTAGGACATGATTTTACGCAACTTGGCTCTCCACCATGCTCTAAGCAGAAATCACATTTTATAACTTTTGTCTTAGTTATTCTATCTGGTTTTAATACACCAAATGGACAGTTCATCACACACATAAAGCAAGAACCACATCTTTTTTCGTCGTATGTAACAAGTCCTGATTCTGGGTCTTTTTTAAGAGCACCACTCATGCAAGACATTACGCATTCTGGTTCATCACAATGTCTGCAGAATATTGGACGATAATTTCCTTTTTCGTCTTTATATATAAAGTTTCTTGATTCATTTCCTGGGTCAAGAAGGTTTAGTGTATATACATCGCCTTCATCTTTTCTGTGAGCCTGCATACATGCTACTGAGCAGTTTTTGCATCCATCACATTTTTCGTAGTCTACAATTATTCTTTTCATATAGGCGCCCTCCTTAGATATTAAGTGCAGCACGTTTTTCTTCTATAATTTTTTCAAGAATATCAGCTGTTTCTTTTGCATCTGGGTTTATTATTACCTGTCCACCTGTTAACTGTTTCATATCTTCAGTTAATACTTTTACCGCTACATCACTTCCTGTTACAAATGGAGGTAATCCTAAGTGTAGTGGTAATCCTAAAGCAAGTCCGAAGCATCCATCAGCAAGTGCCTGTTCTTCTAGCCACTGAGCTGCAGATAATACAAGTGGTAACTGAGGTAAATCTATTCCTATAGCTTCAGCTAATTCTGTAGCTACTATTTCTAGTCTTCCTATTGCTAGACATGGACCGAAGTTTAATACTGGTGGTATTCCTAAAGATTCGCAAACTTTTCTTAGTTTTGGTCCAGCGTATTTAGCAGCTTCTGGATTCATAAATCCGCAGTTTTCTATTCCTCCTGAAGAACATCCAGCAGTTAAAACTATTATATCTCTTGATATTAATTCTTTAACTAAATCAACACTTAAAACATCGTGTCCTCCTGCAGTTAAGTTTGAACATCCAACTACTCCTGCAACACCTTTTATTTCTCCAGCTACTAATAAGTCTATAAGTGGTTTCCAGTTTCCACCTAAGAAGTCTTTTAATGAACCTTCACTTACACCAGTTAGTGCATTGTCGAATCCATGATCTTCAAATAGGTTAAGCTCCACCTTTCCTCTTCTTGATGTATAAGATTCTATTATTTTATCTATTATTTCTTCAGAAACAGCTTCTCTGTTTTCAAAGTCGAATTCTTTTAATTCTGCATTTGCTTTTTTAGCAACGCTATCTATACATATCTGTTTTATTTTTAATTCGTCGCATATTGGCTCTATTCCTGGAAGTGTACAGTTGAATTCTGATATAACTGCATCTATTGCACCAGTTGCAAGTATTGCTTCACTTGTGTAGTTATTTCCTGCATGTCCGTCAAATATATCTTCGTAGTGAGCACCTCTTAGCTGTAAATCCTGTCCAACACAAGTACATCCAACTAATTTGAACCCTTTTGCTCCAACTGCTTCAGCTTTTTTAACAACATCTTCTTCAGTTAATCTCTTCTGAAGGTATGTGAACATTGAGTGCTGATGTCCAGTTATCATTATGTTTATATAATCAGGGTTTACAACTCTCATTCCTACAGGAGCAAGTCTTATTTCTGGCTCTCCTAAAACTATATCGTTTAGTAGGTTTGTAAGAGTTAATCCGTATATACCTGTTGAAATTCCTAGTTTTAAACAGTCTTTTAGCATATCAACTGGGTCTGAGTTTAAGTTTGTTGAACATTTTACAACACCATGACATACTTCTGATTTTGCTCCACCAGGTAGTATTCCAAGTTCTTTCCAGTTTTCATATCTTGGAGCATAAGCCATTTTTTTGATTAATTTCATTTCTTCAAATTCAGGAAGATATAAATCAGCTAATACAGCATCTGCAACCATTTCTGCTCTTTTGTGCATATCTTCTTCATGTATTTCAAATATATCTGCTAATTTATTTAACGCATTTATTCCTTTTATTTCACCTTTTTTCTGAGCTACGTCTTTTACGTTTCTAGCTGTATTTTCAACAACGTGTATGTAGCATCCTGATCCTGATGCAACTGCTCTTAAAAAGTTTCTTGTAACTATTGTATCTGCATTTGCTCCACATATCCCTCTTGGAGAATCTGGAGTTATTCTACAAGGACCATTTGAACATAGTCTACAGCAAACTCCCTGTAAACCAAATCCACATTTAGTTTTCTGAGTGTCTACTCTATGATGAGATGTTTCAAATGGAAGATTTCTGATGTAACCTTCTAAAGGTTTGTCTGCACTTTTACATGTATTACAGCCATAGCATTTATGATTCATAATTTTACCTCCTGATATTGGAAATTAATTTTTTTAATTATTTTTTTGATTTTGAATTTATTATTGCCTCGATTAAAAACTTGATGAATTTTGTTATTTTGTTTGACGCTTTATTTGTCAATCTGCATTTTTAATTTTTACTCCATTTTTATTTGGACTATTTTAGTCCACTTTAATTTTAAAAATTTTTTAGCTTGAAGTTATACAAGCTTTTTTTATTTTTTATAATGCAAAATTTAACTTTTTAATACTCTTTTTTACAATATACTTTTTCTACTATCGAAGTCTTTAGATTTACATTCAAAGTTTCTATCCTCTAATATTTCTTCAAGACTTCTTCTCTTTAGCAGCATTTCTACCTGATTTTGGATAAATATCAGTTCTTTATGTACTTTGCACATCCCATTTGAACCATTTCTGTTGCAGAAGCTGTGTATACACTCCATAACAGCAAAGTCTGGATCAACTGCGATTATTACATCGTACAGAGTTAGTTCGTTTAGGTCTTTTTTTAAACTATATCCTCCATTTGCTCCCCTTTTTATCTCTACTATCTCGCTCTTTGCAAGCTTTTTGATAATCTTGTAAGCAAATGCCTCTGGTAGTAATTCCCTTTCGCATATTGTTTTGATTGTTAATTTTTCTTCGTCTTTTAGAGCTCTGACTATTCTAATTGCATAGTCGCTTTCCCTTGTAAATAACATTTTCCATCACCTACTATGTCTTAATCTTATCAAACTAGATAATTTTTGTCAACATTATTTTGTTAAATTTTTTTCATCTAAATAAGACGATTTATAAAATCTTTTGAAAAAACAAAAGGGAGATATATGTAGCCTTCTCTCCAGGCAATCGAGTTGCATTGTCGAGTTCGGCTACATATATTCTCCCTATTTTTTGTTTTTCAAATAGATTTTTTATAAATCGCTACTTCTTTAATCTGAAAACTTATTTAACAAAATTGTTGACTGCAAATTTGTGTGTTTTTGTACACTAGTTTATATTTTGTATAATGTTTTATTGTCAGTCTTTTTAAGTTTTTAAATACTAATATCTTAGATAGTCGTCGTATTTTATTATGTCTTCGTGTTCAATGAATACTCTTGGTATTCTTCTTGAGATGTTGCACATTATTTCGTGGGCAATTGTTCCGCAGTCATCTGCAAATTCACTTATGCTCACACCACCTTTTCCAAATACTACAGCTTCATCTCCAACTTTTATGTCGTCGTCCATTCCTATTTTTATCATGCACTGGTCCATGCATATTCTTCCAACTACTTCATAATCTTTTCCGTTTATACATACTTTTGGATTTTTTCTTCCTCTGACAAATCCATCTGCATATCCTATTGCAAGTGTAGCAATTCTTTCTTTTTCTTTCGCTTCATAAGTGCATCCATAGCTTATTTTTTCGCCAGGCTCTATTGTTTTTATGTGAGAAACCCTAGTTTTTATAGTCATTACAGGCTCAACAGGCACTCTTTCTTTCATAATATCATCTGAAGGATAGCATCCGTACATGATTATCCCCGCTCTTACCATGTCGAATTTCAAATCGTCGCAATCAACTATAGCTGCACTATTTGCTGCGTGCACCAATGGCACTTCAACGCCTTCTTCTTTTAATCTATTTAACATATACTTGAATTTTTCGCCCTGCATTTCAGTAAAGCTCTTGTCAACTTCATCAGCTGCAGCAAAATGAGTAAATATCCCCTTAATACTAATTCTATCCATTTCGCTTATTTCTTTAATCTGCTGAACAGACTCCTCAGTAACCTTAAATCCAAGTCTGTTCATACCAGTATCTATCTTTATATGAACCTTCGCATCCATTTCTAAATCTTCTGCAGCTTTATTTAACTTCACAGCGTCTTCCATAGAATAAACAGTAAACATAACATCATTTCTGATTATATCTCTGTATCTCTGCTCTGGAGTATATCCAAGTATCAGAATTGGAAGATCTAACCCCTTTCTTCTAAGCTCCATAGCCTCCTCAGCTCTAGAAACAGCAAGATACTCAACATCATTTTCCTCTAAAGTCTTTGCAATCTCAACAGAACCATGCCCATAAGCATCAGCCTTTACGATTCCACATATCTTTTCCCCGTTATTTAAAACTTTTCTAATACTTTCTAAATTTCTCTTAAAAGCATCTAAATCTATCTCTGCCCAAGCAACCGCCTTAATTCTACTCTTATCTATCATCTTAAAACCCCCAGTTCAAACTAATATATCTATCTAAAAGTCTTATTTTCTAATCTATCTAAATAACCTTATTATTTAAAAAACACAACAATTAATAATTTTACATGTCTATAAACTAAACTCTCAACACATAAAATCAAAAATCGCTTAATAAACTATATACTAATATAAATTACTTTACCACATAAAAAAAGAACCACACTGCATCAGTTTTTAACACACTGCGGTCCTCTATACTAAAAAAATCCCACCGGGTTGCGCTTGAAATCAGAGGCGTGGTGGGTTCTGTTACCTACATTATAACACATATCATTACATCAAAACAGTATAGAAAACTGTTACAAAATAACTAAAAGATTAGCATTTAGGGCTTTTGAAAATTTTTTCTTAGAGCTTTCTCTTTTGCTTGTGATTATAAACAAATACCGCTCGACAATCTGAAGTAGATTTCGACTTTAACTTCGAGCGGAGCTCGAACTAGAGGAAAGAAATCGACGAAGCCTGGAGAGCGTATTGTTTATAATTGCAAGCATAAAAAGAGAGGCTCTTGAAAAAATTCAAAAGCCCCTACAAATACTAATCTTCAGTTATTTCGTATCCATGTTTTCTATACTGCTCAACTATTTCACTCCATAGTTCTTCTATTCCAGTTTTTTTAGATGAAGATACAGGTATTATCTTTTCATCCTTTTCTAACTGAAGTTTCTTTCTTATAACGCTTAAATGTTTTAAATACTGTCCTCTTGATATCTTATCCGCTTTTGTCGCAACAACAACACAATCATATCCGTAGTATTTTATCCAATCGTACATCATCTTATCGTCTGCAGTAGGTTCGTGTCTTATATCTACAAGAAGGAATATAGCACAAAGCTCGTCTCTTTCCTGAAGATATCTCTCCATTACCTGTCCCCACTTATCCTTTTCAGACTTAGCAACCTTTGCATATCCATACCCTGGTAAATCGACAAAGAAGAACTCCTTATTTATTAAGTAGAAGTTTATAGTTCTTGTCTTACCTGGTGTAGAACTTGTTCTAGCGAAATTTCTTCTGTTAAGTAAAGCATTTGTAAGTGATGATTTACCAACATTAGATCTCCCAGCTAGTGCTATCTCAGGTATCCCATCTGTAGGATACTGGTGTCTATGTACAGCACTCATTGTTATCTCTGAGCTTCTTATTTTCATTCTCTCACCTCTCTATATTAACGCTTCTTTTAAAACGTCGTCCATTGTTTCAACTAATACGAATTCCATATCAGCTTTTACATTTTCTGGTATTTCATCTAAATCAACCTCACATTCTACAGGAAGAAGTGCTTTTTTCACTCCTGCTCTATGTGCTGCTAATAATTTTTCCTTAACTCCACCAACAGGAAGTACTCTACCTCTTAGAGTTATTTCACCAGTCATAGCTATATCTCCTGGTACTCCTCTACCTGTAAGCGCTGATATTACAGCAAGAGCCATAGTTATACCAGCTGAAGGACCATCTTTTGGTGTAGCTCCTTCTGGTAAATGTATGTGTATGTCTGTATTTTTATAGAATTCTGGGTCTATGCCTAGTTCATCAGCTCTAGATCTTATGTATGATATACCAGCTCTAGCTGACTCTTTCATAACATCTCCTAGCTGACCTGTAAGTACTATTTCTCCCTTACCTTTAAGCACGTTTACCTCTACCTCTAGAGTAACTCCACCTACTTCTGTCCAAGCAAGACCAGTTACAAGACCTACTCTTGGCTCATCTTTAGCTAAATCATATCTGAATATTTCTTTACCTAAGAATTCCTGAAGGTCTTCCATCTTAACATCGTATCCTTCTAAGCTTGGATCTTCAACGTATTTCTTAGCTACTTTTCTACAAACTTTTCCTATTGTTCTTTCTAATGTTCTAACACCTGCTTCTCTAGTGTATGAGTTTATTAATTTTCTCATAACATCTTCGTCCATTGTAACAAATCCTTCAGCAAGCGCATTTTCTTTTATCTGTTTTGGAAGAAGGTATTTCTGAGCTATATTTAATTTTTCTTCTTCTATATATCCAGAAATTCTTATAACTTCCATTCTGTCTAATAATGGTCTAGGCACTGTATCTAAAGTATTTGCAGTTGTTATGAATAATACTTTTGATAAATCAAAAGGTATTTCCATATAATGGTCTACAAATCCTTTATTCTGCTCTGGATCTAGAACTTCTAGCATTGCTGAACCTGGATCCCCTTTATAATCAGATGCCATTTTATCTATTTCATCTAATAAGAATACTGGATTCTTGCTGCCAGCTTCTTTCATTCCATTTATTATTCTACCTGGAATTGCACCTACATAAGTTCTTCTGTGTCCTCTTATTTCAGCTTCATCTCTAACCCCACCAAGAGAAAGTCTAGTGTATTTTCTTCCTAGTGCTTTAGCTACAGACTTAACTATAGACGTTTTACCAACACCTGGAGGTCCAACAAGACAAATTATCGGCCCTTTTGGAGATTTAGATAATTTTCTTACTGATAAATACTCAAGTATTCTTTCTTTAACCTTATCTAATCCGTAGTGTTCTTCATTTAATATCTCTTCTGCTTTTTTAACATCTAATTTTTCTTTTGTTTCCTTATTCCAAGGAAGTGAGAATATCATATCTAAATAGTTTCTACTAACTGCTGAATCAGGTGAAGATGGACTCATTCTAGCAAATTTTTCTATTTCTTTAGATATTTTTTCTTTTGTTTCCTTTGGTGCTTTTAGAGTTTTTAATTTTTTTCTATATTTTTCAGCATCAGATGATGTATCCTCATCTTCTCCAAGCTCTTTCTGAATAGCTCTTAACTGTTCTCTTAAGTAGTATTCTTTCTGGATTTTGCTCATCTGTTTTTTAACTCTTAAAGCTATTTTTTTCTCTATCTTCATTATTTCTACTTCTTCTAATATAATAGAGTACATTAATTCTAGTCTTTTCTTAACATCGAATTCTTCTATTATTTCCTGCTTTTTATCATTTTTTAGATATATATTAGCAGCTATTGTATCCACTAGTCTACCGTAATCGTCTATTTCTGAAAGACTTATTAATATCTCAGGAGACATTTTGTTTCCTATATTTATATAGTCTTCAAAAGCAGCCATTAAACTTCTAACTAGTGCCTGTATTTCTTTTGCTTCTTCTTCATTTTCAGTAGCTTCAGAATCTTCTTCTTCTAATTCAATTTCTTCTTCTACTACAGCTTTAAAGTATCCTTCTTCTTTATCTACACTTTTTATTGTAGCTCTATTAACGCCTTCTACAAGTACTCTAACAGCATCTCCAGGTAATTTTATCATCTGTTTTACATTTGCTATAGTACCTACTTTGTAGAAGTCATCTTCATCTGGATCGTCTATTTCTGGATCCTTCTGTGTAGTAAGGAATATAACCTCATCATTCATCATAGCTTCTTCTAATGCATTTAGAGATATTTCCCTACCTATATCAAAATTTAATACCATATATGGAAAAATTGTTAACCCTCTAAGAGGTATTACTGGTAATTCACGTTCTATTTTAGTTTTTTTATTACTCATATTCAGCCCTCATCTCCTTTTTTAAGAATTTTACTGCTTTTTCTATTATATCTTTACAGATATTAATTTTCAACCGAAAATGTTTTAAATTTTATCATTTAATAGATTATTATATCGTTATCTCGGTTTATTTGCAATTATTATTTTTATTATCACGCCTCTATTTATTATTATACCCTATTTATTATAATAAATTACAACAAACAGATTAAAATCATTTTATTTAGATAACTTTTGTAATTTTAAAAATAATATTAACTTATATATTATATGTTATAATAGAAATTGATTTGAAATTTAAAAAAAATTAAATCTATTTTTACAAGGAGGATTAAAATGCTCAAACTTTTTTTAACATTTTTTAAAATTGGTGCATTTACTTTCGGCGGAGGTTACGCTATGGTTCCTCTAATCCAAGACGAGCTTGTAAAGAAACAAAAATTAGTCAGCGAGGAAGAATTTTTGGACTATCTTTCTATAGCTCAAAGCTATCCCGGTGTTTTAGCGGCAAATATTTCTATACTTTTAGGTTATAGAATAAACGGCATAAAAGGTGTATTAGTCTGCCTATTAGGTGCAACTATGCCATCATTCTGTATAGTTATAGCTTTAGCGTATTTATATTTTGCTAATTCTTCTTCTAAAATACTCGATGGTTTCTTTAGAGGAGTCAACCCAGTTGTTATCGCACTTATATTATACTCATTCATAAAAATGCTAGAAAAACTGCCTAAGACTAAAAGAAATATAATCTTTTTAGTAGTTTCTTTTGTGGCTGTAGCATTCTTAAATATAAGTCCAATATATTTAATACTATTAGGAGGTGTATATAGCTTATGTCTAAAATAATACTTCTTTTCCTAATATTCTTAAAAATTGGGGCATTCAGTTTTGGTGGTGGCTATGCGATGCTTCCATTTATACAGCAGGAATTTATCAATAAATACCACTTCATAACTAACCAGGAATTTTTAGACTTACTTGCAATTTCTCAGTCAACTCCTGGGCCAATAGCGATAAACAGTGCTACATTTGTTGGTTTTAAAACTGCAGGTTTCTGGGGATCACTTGCTGCATCTGTTGGCGTTGTAATATTCTCACTTGTTGGACTTACAATTATCTCTCATTTATTGGATAAATTTAAGGATAATAAAAAGGTAGAAAACTTGCTTACAGTATTAAGACCTATAACTCTAGGTTTTATACTTGCAGCTGCTGTATCTTCTGGTAAAGAAATTACTTGGGGGGCATATGATATAATCGCATTTTTAGTTGCGTTATATTTATTAAAAAAAGAAAAAGTTGGATCAATAGCCATAGTATTCATATTTGGAGCAATTGGTATATTGATGGCATTCTTATAAAATTGGAAAAAGAGCAAGTTTATAACTGAACTCCGCTCCACGGTTCCGACGCCTATTTGAAAATCAAATAGGTAGGCGTCTCCAAGTGTATATAATTAAACTATAGATGAATATCGAATTTTTCTAAAAGTAAGTAAACTCAAAAAAGAGTGTTCAAGAGAATTCGACTCCTGGCTTCGAGCTTTTTCCTATATAAGCATTAGCTTTACAAGCATAATGCTCATAGGAAAAAAAGCTCTGCAGATAGTCGTTTTCATTTCTCTTGAACACTCTTTTATTTTACATTTATCACTCTTTTAGAAAAAATTCTATATTCATCACTATCTATATTTTAAAAAATACCACCAATAGATTAACCTTTGATACTTCTTATATCCATTTTATAAACTGCCATTATTTTTATCTTTTAAAAATATAACTCTGTACTCAACTTTGGTTCAGAAAATTTTATATGCTGACGCAAATGTAAGAAATGTCATATTTTTTAATGGCATCTCTCTTTTTTATGTTTGCTAACTTTTTAAAATTTTTATTTGTATTTTTCTGAAATGTTAACTTACTTTTGGAATTTGTGCGATGCTAGTCCTATATTCAACAATCTGCAGAACTTTGCATCCTTTTGTTAGCTTGACAAAGCTAACAGCTAAAAAGGTGGCAAAGTTCGAAGCCTGGAGAATAAGGACAGCATCGTGCGAATTTCTTGTAAATAAACTCAGAAAAATACAAATAAAAATTTAAAAGTTAGCAATAAAAAAAGAGATGCCGTAAAAATATGACATCCCTTCTTTACGTTCTATATTAATTTTCTTTGTAAACTATAGTTGGCTGTACATCATCGTTTAGTACAGATTCTTTAGTTACTACTACTTTTTCGACATTTTCTTCAGATGGAACTTCATACATAGTGTCCATCATTATGTTTTCAACTATACTTCTTAGACCTCTGGCACCAGTGTTTCTTTCTATAGCTTTCTTAGCTATTTCTCTTAGTGCATCGTCTTCAAATTCTAGCTCAACATCTTCTATGTCGAATAATTTCTTGTACTGTTTTACTAATGCATTTTTAGGTTCTTTTAGTATTGTAACTAATGCATCTTCATCTAGCATATTTAATGTAGCTATTACTGGGATTCTACCTATAAATTCTGGTATTATACCGTATTTTAGTAAATCCTCTGGTAGTACATTTTCGTATATTTTTCCTAAATCTAGGTTTTTCTTGCTTTCTATTTTAGCTCCGAATCCTAGAGTTTTTTCACTAGATCTTCTCTGGATTATCTGTTCTAATCCGTCAAATGCTCCACCTAATATGAATAGTATATTAGTTGTATCTATTTTTATAAATTCCCGGTTTGGATGTTTTCTTCCGCCCTGTGGTGGAACATTAGCTACAGTTCCTTCTAATATTTTTAGAAGTGCCTGCTGAACACCTTCTCCGCTGACATCTCTTGTTATAGATACATTTTCTGATTTTTTAGCTATTTTATCTATTTCGTCTATGTAGATTATACCTTTTTCAGCTTTTTCTACATCATTATCTGCAGCCTGGATAAGTTTAAGAAGTATGTTTTCAACGTCTTCCCCAACGTAACCAGCTTCAGTAAGAGCTGTTGCATCTGCCATAGCAAATGGAACGTTTAATGTTTTAGCAAGTGTCTGAGCAAGTAGAGTTTTACCAGAACCTGTTGGTCCTAAAAGTAGTATATTACTTTTCTGTATATCTACATCATTTTCAGAATTGCTGTATATTCTTTTATAATGATTGTAAACTGCAACAGATAAAGCTTTTTTAGCTTTTTCCTGTCCTATTACATAATCATTTAATATTTCCATCATTTCCTTTGGTTTTGGTAATGAATCGATTGATGTTGTTGCTTCTTCGTTAGCTTCTTCAAATTCTTCTCTGATTATATCTTCACAAAGTTCAACACATTCATCACATATACAAACATCTGGACCTGCTATTAATCTTCTTACCTGATCCTGAGTTTTTCCGCAGAAAGAGCATTTTAGCTGTTTTTTATCATCAAATTTTGCCATTAAAATTCTCCTCTCTTATAACGGTTTATTTGTTATAACTTCATCTATTAAACCATAAGCAAGTGCTTCATCAGCTTCCATGAAGTTATCTCTTTCTGTATCAGCCATTATTTTTTCTAGTGGTTGACCTGTATTTTCAGAAAGTATCTGGTTTAATTTTTCTTTCATTCTTATTATTCTCTTAGCCCGGATTTCTATTTCAGTTGCCTGTCCCTGAGCTCCACCTAGTGGCTGATGTATCATTATTTCACTGTTTGGAAGTGCGTATCTCTTACCTTTTGCACCTGAAGATAGTAAGAATGCACCCATAGATGCAGCCATACCTATACATATTGTACTAACATCTGGTTTTATATAGTTCATTGTATCGTATATAGCCATACCAGCTGTTATACTTCCACCTGGTGAGTTTATGTAAAGATGTATATCTTTATCTGGATCTTCTGCTTCTAAGAATAAAAGCTGAGCTACTATAAGTCCTGCAGTATCATCATTTACCTCGTCACATAAGAATATTATTCTATCTTTTAATAATCTAGAGAATATATCATAAGATCTTTCCCCTCTTCCTGTCTGTTCAACAACATAAGGTACTAATGCCATTTTATGTAACCCCTTTCTTTTTTTGCATTCAATATAAGGCTGCCTAAGATATATAAATATCGCTTTAGACAGCCTTGTTTTTTCAAATATTTATAGACTATTTATAAACTATGCTATTGTAGCATTTTCAACTAGGAAGTCTATTGTTTTTCTAACTTTTAACTGACCAGCTATGTCTTCTAAATCTTCTGGTCTTAAAGCTTTTTTCATTTCTTCTGCTTCCATTTTGTACATTTCAGCCATTTTAGCTATTTCAGCGTCAACGTCTTCTTCAGAAGCTTCTATGTTTTCTAATTTAGCTATTTCATCTAATACAAGAGTTCCTCTAACTAATTTTTCAGCATCTTCTCTTCTTTCTTCTTTTAATCCATTTAAGTCTTTACCAGTTATTTCTAATAACATTTCCATCTGTAATCCCTGGCTCATTAACTGGTAGTTAAGATCCTGCATCATTCTGTCTAACTGATCTTCAACCATAGCGTTTGGAGTTATGAAGTCTGCTGCATCAGCTATTTTGTTAACTAATTCTTCTCTTAACTGATTTTCAGCCATGTTGTTAGCCTGTTCTTCTAAGTTAGCTCTTATGTCAGCTTTTAATTCATCTAAAGTTTCGAATTCTGTAGTATCAGCTGCGAATTCATCGTTTAATTCTGGCATTTCTCTAACTTTTATAGCATTTATTTTAACTTCGAATTTAGCTGGTTTAGAAGCTAAATCTTCTCTTGAGTATCCTTCTGGGAATGTTACATTAACTTCTACTTCTTCGTTTAATGCTTTTCCAACTAACTGTTCTTCAAAGTTGTCTATGAATGTGTGAGATCCTATTGTTAATTCGTATCCTTCAGCGTTTCCACCTTCGAATTCTTCTCCATCAACAAATCCTTTGAAGTCTATGTTAACTATATCTCCATCTTCAACGTTTCTTTCAACGTCTACTAATCTAGAGTTTTTTTCTACCATTCTGTCTAATTCTTCAGCTATCATTTCGTCAGTTACTTCTGGAACATCTTTAGTAACTTCTACACCTTTGTAGTCACCTAATTTAACTTCTGGTCTAACTTCTACTTCTACAGACATAACTAATCCGTTTTCTTTGCTTATTTCATCTACATCTATAGATGGAGCACCTATTGGAAGTATTCCTGTTTCTTCTACTGCTGGTACGAATACTTCTGGGAATAATGCATCTATAGCATCTCCGTAGAATATTCCTTCACCGTAGTTCATTTCTATTATTTTTCTAGGAGCTTTACCTTTTCTGAATCCTGGTATGCTGTATCTACCTCTAGTTTTTTTGTAAGCTTTTTCAACTGCTCCGTTGAATTTATCGTAGTCTACTGTTATTTTTAAAGTAACTACGTTACCTTCTTTTTTAAGTAATTCTGCTTTCATTTCTTAAAAATCCTCCTAATATACTTTTGATATTACAATTTATGGTATTTGTATCCATCATAATTCTATATAACTATTCAATTATATCACATAACTTTTTTTAAATACAACCTTTCTTATGATTATATTTCAATTATTTGGCTATTTTTTTAGCTTTTTTCAAAAGTCATCGATATTCTTCAAATTAAATTTCTACTTCCTTCACTTTTATATTATCTCCGTCGATTTCTAATATAGCAAATCCTCTTTTGCTTCCCCCTCTTGGAAGAGAAAGACTACCTGGATTTATATAAAGTGTTCCATTTATTACTTCAGAAAAAGTTTCATGCGAATGACCAAATACAACTATATCTGCTCCTTCTCTTTCTGCTTTAGTCTGTAAAAATTTTGTTCCGTATTTTACATCGTATCTATGTCCATGGCACACGAAAAATTTCTTTCCACCAAAGTCAAATAATAATTCATCCTCTGCATCTTCAAAGTCGCAGTTTCCTACAACAGCCATAACATTTACTCCTGTTTCTCCATAAATATATCTCGCATCCGAGTAGTTGTCCCCTGCGTGAATTATTAAATCACAGTTTTCTAAATACGGAATTGCTTTATCCATATTTCTAACTAATCTATGAGTATCGCTAACTATACCTATCTTCATTATCTCACAACCCTTTTAATAAATTCTTCTTTCATCTTTTTAAGTGCATTTGCTCTGTGGCTCATGCTGTTTTTGATTTCTGGATCTATTTCGCCAAATGTAGTATCAAATCCATCAGGCATAAACATACAGTCGTATCCGAATCCATTTTCTCCATGTTCCTCAAATGTTATCTTACCTTCAACAGTTCCCCTAACAGTGAACTCTTTTCCGTCTGGAAGTACAACACCTATTGCACTTACAAATCTAGCAGTTCTATCTTCCATCGGAACATCTTTCATAGCTTCGAATAATTTTACTCTGTTTTCTTCATCAGTTGCATGTTCTCCAGCATATCTCGCTGAATATATACCCGGTTTTCCTCCTAAGCAATCAACAACTAATCCAGAGTCGTCTGCTATAGATATTTTTTTAGTTAATTTTGAAATAGTTCTCGCTTTTATTAATGCGTTGTGTTCAAAAGTTTTTCCGTCTTCTATTATTTCTATTCCGTCTAAGTTTACATCTTTTAAAGACATAACATTGTAGTCGAAATCTTTTAGTATTTCCCCTATTTCCTGTAATTTGTGTTTATTTCCTGTAGCTATTACCACGTCTTTTCCGTAGTCCATACCAAGCACAGCATCACCTATTTCTGGTATTGCAGCTCTCTGTATTTTTATTAGCTCTTTGTTTCCTTTTTCCCCTAGTTCTAATAATTTGTTTAAATCTTCTCTGCTAAATGGAGCTTCTTCTCCAGTTCCCTGAACTTCTACAAACTCACCTTTGTCTGTCATCACAAAGTTCATATCCACTTTAGCTGCAGAGTCTTCTTCGTAGCAAAGGTCTAGTATATGCTCGTCGTTTAAAACACCTGCACTTATTGCTGATACGAAATTCTTTATAGGAAGTTTTTTGATTTCTTTGTTCTGATAAAGTCCGTAAATTGCCTGAGCTGCAGCGACAAAACCACCAGTTATTGAAGCTGTTCTAGTTCCACCATCTGCCTGAATAACATCGCAGTCAACCCAGATAGTTCTCTCACCTAATAAATCTAAGTCTATAACAGATCTTATTGCTCTACCTATTAATCTCTGTATTTCCTGAGTTCTTCCGTCTATCTTTCCTCTAACTGAATCTCTTATCTTTCTCTGCTGAGTTGAGCTTGGAAGCATTGAGTATTCTGCATTTATCCAACCTGTACCTGTATTTCTTAAAAATGGTGGTACCTTGTCCTCAACAGTTGCAGTACATATTACCTTAGTTTCTCCCATCTCGATAAGCACAGATCCTGCTGCGTATTTTGTAAAATTCGTAGTTATCTTGACTGGTCTTATCTCGTCATTTGCTCTATTTCCTAGTCTTTCCATATTGAAAAATCACCTCTTATTTAGTTTTTATATTAAAATTACTAATTTATTATTTGCTATTTATTACATTCCTAATTCTGATAATACATCTTCCTTGCTTCCCATTTCAGATAATTTTAGGAACATCTCTTCATCAATTACCTTTATTCCTAAATCATTAGCCTTAGTCAATTTTGAGCCAGCTTCCTCTCCAGCAAGTACAAATGTAGTAGTCTTACTAACACTCGAAGTCGCTTTTCCACCTCTAAGCTCAATAATCTCCTTAGCCTGATTTCTTTTTAATGTAGGAAGTGTACCAGTAAGAACTATCTTCATCCCTTCAAATAACTGTGGTATGCCTTCAGATTTATCTTCACCTGCTTCAGTATTTACCCCAGCTTCTTTTAACTTCTGAATAACTGCTAAATTCTGCTCTTCTCTAAAGAATTTTACAACACTCTCAGACATAATACTTCCAAACTCCTCAAGTTGCTGTAATCTCTCAACATCGGCGTTCATAATTTCATCTAAACTACTGAAGTTTGAAGCTAGTATTTTAGCTCCTTTCACACCTACAAATCTAATTCCTAACCCATTTATCAATCTCCATAGGTCATTTGATTTTGATTTTTCGATTGCTTTAATTAAATTATCAGCAGATTTTTCTCCCATTCTTTCAAGTGGCACAATCTGCTCTTTTTTTAGATAATATATATCAGAAACGTCTTTAATCAGACCTTCTTTTAGGAATAATGTGATTATTGACTCACCCATACCATCTATGTCCATAGCCTCTCTCGAAACAAAGTGGATCATTCCCCTTCTAATCTGTGCTGGACAAGAGATATTTATACACTTAACTGCAGCCTCACCTTCAAGTCTAACTGTTGGCTCACCACACTCAGGGCAGACACTAGGCATAACAAAGTCCTTCTCATCCCCTGTTCTATCCTCTTTCACAACCTCAACTATCTGCGGAATTATGTCTCCCGCTTTCTGAACTATAACATGGTCAAATAATTTTATATCCTTTTCTCTGATAAAGTCCTCGTTGTGAAGAGTCGCCCTACTAACAGAAGTACCCGCCAGTCTAACAGGCTCAAGTATAGCTGTTGGAGTGATTGTACCTGTTCTACCAACCTCTACCTCTATATCTAAAATCTTGCTCTTCTTTCTCTCAGCTGGGAACTTGTACGCAATAGCCCATCTTGGACTCTTAGCTGTAAATCCCATCTCATTTCTCTGCTCAATGTTGTTTACCTTAACAACCATACCATCTATATCAAATTTTAAACTTCCTCTGTTTTCTGTCCAATACTCTATAAACTCTATAACCTCGTCTATTGATTTACAGATTTTGTAGTTTTCACTAACTGAGAAGCCTAGTTTTTTAAGGTATTCTAATGAATCAGAGTGTGTATCTATACCATCTAATTCATTGATATTTTCTAGGTTAAATACGAATATATCTAAAGGTCTTTTAGCAGTTAGCTTTGAGTCTAACTGTCTAAGTGATCCAGCTGCTAAATTTCTTGGATTTGCAAATACCTGTAGGTCATGCTCTTCCTGATATTCATTGACCTTTTCAAAGTTTTCTTTAGAAATATAAACCTCTCCTCTGACGATTATCTCTCTCTTATCGTCAATCTTTAGAGGTATGCTCTTTATCGTCATGGCATTTTTAGAAATATCCTCTCCAATTATCCCATTTCCTCTAGTTGCAGCACTTTTAAACTCTCCATTTTCGTAAGTTATCCCTACAGAAAGTCCATCTATCTTAAACTCTACAACATACTCTACATCCCCGTCAGTCATCTCTTTTACTCTTCTGTCAAAATCTCTTAAATCTTCAGCAGAGTATGCGTTTGATAGGCTCAGCATCGGATTTTTATGCGTAACCTGATCAAACTTATCAAGAGCAACACCGCCAACTCTGTTAGAAGGAGAGTCTACTCTCTTGAACTCTGGGTTTTCTGCTTCGAGCTTGATTAGCTCTTTCATAAGCATATCATACTCGAAATCTGAGATTTCTGGAGTATCTTGGTTGTAGTATTTGTCGCTGTGGTAGTTTATTTTGTCTATTAGATTATCTATTTGTAGTTTTATATCTTCTTTTCCCATAAAGTTTCCTCTCTAGTTTTTATTTTTTCTTTCTATATTTAATTATATCAAATTTGTTGAATTAGATATAAAAAATCTAAAAAAAGAAGAAGCTTTTAAAAACTTCTTCTTTTGATTTATATTTATTCTTTTTAATCTCTAGTTCCATTCTTCTTCCAATAAAAAATCTCTAATATTTCTATGCTTTATGCCATCTCTACTCATATCAAACTCATCCAACGATACAACATACTTTGGAAAATTATCTTGTATATCATCGTACACGCCAAACTCACGCTGAATTGTTTCCTCAGATGCAATCAAATAAGTTACTTGTATGTAAATCTTTTCATCTCTCTTATAACATACAAAATCAATCTCCTTATTGCCACTTCTACCAACTCTAACCTCATATCCTCTTCTAAGAAGCTCCATATAAACAATATTTTCTAAAATTAGGTTGATATCCTTCATATTTCCACCAAAAACTGCTTCTCTGATACCATGATCTGCTATATAATACTTCTCATTTGATGCCAAAATCTGTTTACCTTGTAAGTCTTCACGCTTTACTTGATAGAATAAATACGCATCACAGCAATATTTTATATAATTCAAAATTGTATCTGGAGCTACATTTCTCTTTTCACTTTTAAAGAATTTTGATATTGATGTAGCTGAAAATGTATTTCCAACATTTGCCATTACATATGCACTTATTCTTTCTAACAAATCCACATCTCTAATATTATTTCTTTTTACAATATCTTTAAGCTGCACAGAGTTAAACAAATCATGTAAATATTGGATTGATGCAGTTTTTTCAAATCGTATATTAGATAAATATGGCATCCCCCCGAATACTACATACTTCTGAAAAATCATATTTATTGGCTCATCGGGATAAATTTCTCTATATAATTCCACAAACTCAGCAAACGAAAATGGATATATAACAAATTCAACATATCTTCCTCCAAGATAAGTTGCAAGCTCTCCGGATAACAACTTAGCATTAGATCCGGTAATATAAATATCACAATCTAAAGAAACTCTAAGTGAATTTATACACTTTTCCCAATCCTTCACTTCCTGAATTTCATCAAAGAAAAGATACACCTTGCCCTCTATTTTATTAGCTCTTTCTATAATATCATCGTTTAGTGCTTTAGCTGTTTGAAGATGTGCATATGACATATCTTCAAAATTTATCGAAATAAATTGACTTTTATTTACTCCCGATTGCAAAAGCTCTTCTTTTATCAACTCTAACATAACTGACTTACCACAACGTCTAATACCAGTCATAACTTTTACCAAATCTGTATTAATAAATGGTCTAATGCGGCTCATATACATTTCTCTCTTAATCATCAACATCACCCCTTCTTCATCTTAGTTATAAATTATCACACTTATAACTGATAAACAAGGCAATAAATCAATTTTTATTAGTTATAACTAACAAAATATAAATAATATACATTTTTATCATTTATAACTAATAAAATACTAATAATATGCATTTTTATCGTTTATAACTAATAAAATTTTTCAAGTTATATTTTTTATCACTTATAACTAACAAAATTTTCAAACTAACCAAAGATATACCTCTAGCGTTCTTCCTCAAAGAACGCTTTTAAAAAGAAGTTAATTTATAATTGAAAAAGGGAGCAAAATGCTACATTTTGCGATTGTCACAACTTGATTGTGCATTGCAAATGTAACTTTTACTCCCTTCCTTTTATCTTATTTCTCAAATAACAATTTTTAAGAAAGTAATAACTGTGCAAAGAGGGGCGTATATACTCCATTTGTGACTGTCACAACTTGATTGCGCGTCACAAATGGAGTATATCGCCCCTCTTCCCAGTTATCTATTTCTTAAAAGTGTTCTCACTTCTCCTATCATGTATAGAGATCCTGCACTTATTACAACATCTCCTTCTTCAGCTATTTCTAACACTCTCTCTAAAGCATCCTCAATCTTTTCCACAGCTTCCACATTACCTGTGTACTTCTCAATCTTAGCTTTTAACTTATCCGCAGAAATCTTTCTCGGATTATCTGGCTCAGTAACGACAACCTTATCAAACACAGGCATCAAAATCTCAAGCACAGTGTCGATATCCTTATCCTCAAGCATACCAAGCATAAGCACAAGATTTCTCTCGGCAAAGTACTTATCAAGCACCTTTCTCAAAGATCTCGCACCATCTTCATTGTGTGCCCCATCTATAATAAATGTAGGATTTTCCATCACTTTCTCAACCCTACCTGGCCATTTTGTCTCAAAAATACCCGCTTTCACGCTTTCATCTGTGATATTTCCAACCTTGCCACTTCTTCTAAGATAATCTATCGCATTTAAAGCAGTCACGCAGTTTCTAACCTGATGCTCACCTATTAACTTGATTTCCATATCCTTAAACTCTTTTCCATTAATATAGAAATCAAATACTTGTGAATGAACATCATCTTTCTTAACATTTATACTGCTAAAATCGGCTTCAATAAATTCTGCATTTTCCTCAGCAGCAATTTTCTTAAGTACATCCTCAGCCTCATCACCTTGAGAATAAACTACAACTGCAGAATCTTTCTTGATAATTCCACCTTTTTCATATGCAATTTTTGCAATAGTATCTCCAAGAACTTTTGTATGATCAAGACTTATAGATGCAATAACGCTCACAAGTGGGTTTTTAATGATATTTGTTGAGTCATATCTTCCACCAAGCCCAACTTCCATAACAGCGTAATCAACTTTTTCCCATTTATATATTAAAAACGCCATAGCAGTCACAATCTCAAACTCTGTTGGAGAATCGTACCCTTCTGCAATCATTTTATCTATCCGCAATTTAACCTCAGACACAGACTTTGCAATATGTTCATCTGTAATATTTTCCCCATTTATCCTAATTCTCTCGTTGAATACCTCAAGATATGGAGATGTAAACAGCCCAACCTTATAGCCACTTTTTTCAAGAACCTTTGCGATAAACGAACAAATAGAACCCTTACCATTAGTACCTGCAACGTGGATAATATTAAGCTCGTCCTGAGGATTCCCAAGAAGCTCCATAAGCTTCTCTGTAGACTCAAGCCCAAGCTTCATACCAAACCTATGACTACTGTGTATATAATCTAAAGCTTCACTATAATTCATCTTTCCCTCCAATAAATCTAAAAAAATAAAAGTTACTTTTTCCAATTAAACTTACTTTTACTCGACAGAAACTTTTCTTTTCATATTTTACTTACTTCTAACCATCACTCTTCTACTCGGAAAAGTTTTTAGCTACAGTCAAAACATTTAAAAAATAAAAATTGTTGCCGTATAAAAAGTAGGGCAAGAGAAATAACCACCTATCCAACGACTGTGCGTGGACGCACAACTAAGACTTCATTCAAAACTTTTTATCGTCTTGCGTCTTAGCTAGGAGTGGAAGGTGGTTATGCTCTTGCCCTTTTATTTATTACGACAGCCTTTTATTTTATGAAAGTTTTGCTTGTATACTAGCTAATCTTTCCTCTACTGATTTCATCATTTCTTCAAATTTTTCTTTTTTAGCTTTTTCCTCGTCAACTAATTTCTGAGGTGCTTTTGCAAGGAATCCCTGATTAGAAAGTTTTCCATTAACTCTCTTAATTTCGCCTTCTAATTTAGCTTTTTCCTTGTTTAATCTTTCTAATTCTTTTTCGAAGTCAACAAGTTCGTCAAGAGGTATAAATATCTTAACACCGTCTATAACTACACTTACTGCATCTTCAGGTATACCAGCTTCATCTGCTCTAACTTCAACTTCTGATGCTGATGCTAAAGTTTTGAAGTAGTCTTTTCCTGCTTCAACAGCTTCTAGCTTATCTTCACTAGGAACCATTATAACTTTTGCTTTTTTAGATGGTGGAACGTTCATTTCAGATCTAACGTTTCTTACATTTCTTATACCGTCCATCATTATATCCATCATAGCTTCTTCTTTAGCCATGTTGTCTTCTTCTTTGAATTCTGGCCATTCAGATACTATTATCATTCCGTTTGCAGTTGGAAGATGGTCAAATATTTCTTCTGTTATGAATGGTATGAATGGGTGAAGAAGTTTTAATATTGTTTCAAGAACATAAGTTAATGTGTAAAGAGCTGCTTTTTTAGCTTCTATATCATCACCGTATAATCTTGGTTTAACCATTTCTATGTACCAGTCACAGTATTCTGACCAAGTGAAGTCGTATGCTTTCTGAAGAGCCATACCTAATTCAAATTTATCCATATTATGAGTAACATCTTTAACTATGTTGTTAGCTCTTGATATTATCCATTTATCTGCTAATGTTAAGTTAGCTTCAACATCGCTTCTTGTTACGCCATTCATCATTTCTTCGTCCCAGTTCATGAATACGAATCTTGATGCATTCCATAATTTATTTGCGAAGTTTCTAGCAAATTCAACTCTTTCCATGTAGAATCTCATATCGTTTCCTGGAGAGTTTCCTGTTATTAATGTAAATCTTAATGCATCGGCACCAAACTGGTCTATTATTTCAAGTGGGTCGATACCATTTCCTAAAGATTTACTCATTTTTCTACCCTGAGAGTCTCTAACAAGACCATGTATTAATACATGAGAGAATGGTTTTTCATTCATACAGAACATAGCTGCAAATGCCATTCTTACTACCCAGAAGAATATTATATCGTATCCAGTTACAAGTACATTTGTTGGATAGTAGTAGTTTAATTCTTCTGTGTTGTTTGGCCAACCAAGTGTTGAGAATGGCCATAAAGCAGATGAGAACCAAGTATCTAGTACGTCTTCATCCTGTTTGAAGTGAGTGCATCCACATTTTGGACATTTTTCTGGCATTTCTCTAGCAACAACAACTTCTCCACATTCCTGGCAGTAGTATGCTGGTATCTGATGACCCCACCATAACTGTCTTGATATACACCAGTCTCTTATGTTTTCTAACCACTGTAGGTAAGTTTTGTCAAATTTGTCAGGAACAAACTGTAATTCTTTATCGTTTAATATTTTTATAGCAGGTTCTGCTAATTTGTCCATTTTTACGAACCACTGTTCAGATAATCTTGGTTCTATAGTTGTATGACATCTATAGCAAGTACCAACAGCGTGGTCGTGTTCTTTTATTTTTATTAAGAATCCTTCTTCTTTTAGGTCGTCTATGATTGCTTTTCTACATTCATATCTGTCCATACCTGCATATTTACCACATTTGTCGTTCATTGTACCGTCTTCGTTCATAACGTTGATTTCTTCTAAATTATGTCTTAAACCAACTTCGAAGTCGTTAGGGTCGTGAGCTGGAGTCATTTTAACAACACCAGTACCGAATTCCATATCAACATATTCATCTGCAACTATTGGTAATTCTCTACCAACTAATGGAAGTATTGCAGTTTTTCCAACTATGTCAGCATATCTTTCATCGTTAGGGTTTACTGCTATACCAGAGTCACCAAGCATAGTTTCAGGTCTTGTAGTAGCTACTTCAAGGAACTGATCGCTATCTTTTAGGAAATATTTTACATGGTAGAAATTACCTGGCTGATCTTCGTGTTCAACTTCTGCATCTGAAAGAGTAGTTTTACAGTTTGGACACCAGTTTATTATTCTATGACCTCTGTATATATGTCCTTCTTCATATAATTTTATAAAGAATTCTTTAACTGCATCGTTGCATCCCTGGTCCATTGTGAATCTCTGTCTATCCCAGTCACAAGAATCCCCTAATTTTTTAAGCTGATTTTCTATTTTTCCACCGAATTCTTCTTTCCAAGCCCAAGCTCTCTTCATGAATTCGTCTCTACCTAATTCGTATTTAGTTTTGCCTTCTTCTTTTTTAATTCTTTCAACAACCTTAACTTCAGTAGCTATTGATGCATGGTCTGTACCTGGTAACCAAAGTGTTTCACATCCCTGCATTCTTTTCCATCTTATTAAAACATCCTGAAGTGTATGGTCTAATGCGTGTCCCATATGTAACTGTCCTGTTATATTTGGTGGCGGCATCATTATTGTGAAAGGCTTCTTATCCTTATTTGGTTTTGAAGCAAAATAACCTTTTTCCATCCATTCGTCGTAAAGTCTTGACTCGAATTCTTTTGGATCATAAGTCTTATTTAGATTTGTTTCCATTTTCTAATCCTCCCTATAATATATTTTATTATCGATTTCCTTTTGAATATTTTAGTAATTTTTTATATTTTACCAAAATATACCAAAGGTTTATCTCGCATTTTTGTGTCGAAATAATATTTATTACTATTTCGCCTATAAAAAAAGAGCCCTTCATCCTACATAAGGACGAAAAGCTCGCGTTACCACCTTAATTCCGAGGAAAAATTCCTCGACTCTCTACAGAATATAACGGTTCCAACCGTCCAAACCTACTAAACTCAGCTTGGAAACTCCGAAGCTACCTTCTCCAGCTCTTACTCCTAAAAAACCTCTCAGCCAATGGATTTCTCTCTCTGATGGAAGTCACTGAATACTCCTCTTCTTCAACGTCTGTATATAATTAATACTTTAATTATATACAGTTATCTTTACTTATGTCAAGGGAAAACAACTCAATTTCATTACATCATCAATACTACTTTTTTCAATACTAAATTTGATTACTTAATATTTGTATTAATTGCTTTCACACCACTTAAAAGATTAGAAAAAATATAAAATTACCATTTTTCATTTCAAAAGAATTATATAAACTACAGATTTGGGATAAGTGTAATGTGAAAAAAGGTGGTGTTTTTTATTTTTCTAGTGACATTCAATTTTTATTTAATAATAGTTAAATCGCACTCGACACTTGGAGACGCCTACCTATTTCGCTCTTCAAATAGGCGTCGGAACCGTGGAGAGGAGATTTACTATTTTTAAATAAATGAATGTCTCAGAAAAATTAAACACCACCTTTTCGCAGTTATATCTTAACCAAATCTTCCGTTTATATAATCTTCTGTTCTTTTATCAATTGGATTTTCAAATATTGATCTTGTGTCGTTAAATTCTACAACTTCACCATTTAAGAAGAATGCAGTATCATCAGATATTCTGTTTGCCTGCTGCATATTGTGAGTAACTATTACTATAGTATACTTACCTTTTAACTCTTCTATAAGCTCTTCAACCTTACCTGTAGATATTGGGTCAAGTGCAGAAGTAGGTTCGTCCATTAATATTACTTCTGGTTTCATAGCTATTGCTCTAGCTATACAAAGTCTCTGCTGCTGCCCACCTGATAAACCAAGTGCTGAACTTTTTAATCTATCTTTTACTTCATCCCATATAGCAGCTCCTTTTAAACTTTCTTCAACTATTCTATCTAATTCTTTCTTATCTTTTATACCCTGTATTTTAGGTCCATAAGTTATATTATCGTATATACTCATTGGGAATGGGTTTGGTTTCTGGAACACCATACCAACTTTTGTTCTTAAATCTATAACATTCTGTTTGTTTATATCTTCTCCGTCTAAATCTATTTCTCCGTAGATTTTTACGTTGTCTATTAAATCGTTCATTTTGTTTAAAGTTCTTATAAATGTAGATTTACCACATCCTGAAGGTCCTATAAGTGCAGTTACTTTTCCTTCTTTTATGTTCATGTTTACATCTTTTAATGCCTGTTTTTCGCCGTAGTAAAGATCTAAATTTCTAACAGCTATTTTTGTATTATTGTATATTTCCATTTAAAATTTTCTCCTTAAATTCTATTCTAATTAATTCCCGTTTTGCTTTTGTTTACTGAATTTTATTTATTTAAAATTTACGTTTTATTTTTCTATTAATATATTTTAAAATTAATATTTTATTTTTACCAATTAATATTTTGCTTTACTAAGTTTTTTACCTGCAAATTTAGCTAATGTATTAAGTGCTAACACTATAACTATAAGTATTATACCTATTGAAGATGCTGTTGCTATATCACCAGTTTCTTTTGTTAATAAGTATGAGTGAACTGTAAGTGTTCTTGCACTACTCATTATTCCTTCTGGCATTTTTGCAACTGTACCTGCTGTAAGTAGTATCGCTGCTGATTCCCCTACAACACGACCTATTGAAAGTATAACCCCTGAGATTATACCAGGCATTGCACTAGGTACGATAACTTTGTATAAAGTCTGAAGCTTTGTAGCTCCAAGTGCAAATGATGCTTCTCTGTAGCTCTGAGGTACTGTTTTTAAAGCTTCTTCTGTAGTTCTTATTATTACTGGAAGAATTATTATCGCAACTGTTAAAGAACCTGATAATAGTGAATATCCCATTTTCATAAATACTACGAAGAAAATACCACCAAATAATCCGTATATTATTGAAGGTATACCAGCTAAACTTTCTGTACAGAATCTTATAGCTGAAACAAGTCTACCCTGTTTTGCGTATTCCTGAAGATATATCGCTGCAAGTATCCCTATTGGTGCAGATACTAGTATTGCAATAAGTACTGTGTAAACTGTAGCAACTATCATTGGGTAAACCCCACCATCACCTGATGCCTGATAATCACTGAATATAAAGTTGAAGTTTATGTTTCCGAATCCTTTATAGAATATATATCCTACTATAACGACTAGCATTGCAACTGTTACAAATGCTGATCCGTATATCAATCCGTTTAATATATTGTCTTTTCTCTTTCTTGCTCCGTTCATCTATTATTTCACCGCTTTCTTAGTTAACTTATTAAGTACTACATTTAATATTAATATGAATGTGAATAGTACAACACCTGTTGCAAATAGCATTTCCTGATGAGTTCCGTATGCGTAACCCATTTCAAGAGCTATATTTGTTGTAAGTGGTCTAACACTGTCCATTATGCTTGTTGGCATTGCAGGAGAGTTACCAGCTACTAGTATTACCGCCATTGTTTCACCAAGTGCTCTACCTATACCTAAAACAACTGCAGCAAGTATTCCTGATTTTGCAGCTGGAAGAACAACTTTGAATATTGTTTCTATTCTTGAAGCTCCTAATGCGTAAGAACCTTCTTTGTATGCTGGGTCTACTGCTCTTATTGCTGTTTCTGATACTGAAACTATTGTTGGTAACATCATTATTGAAAGTACAAGTATTACTGCAAGTAAACTCTGTCCTTTTGGAAGGTTGAATGCGTTCTGTATACCTGGAACTATTACTGCAAGTCCAAATACCCCGTAAAGTACTGAAGGTATACCTGCTAATAATTCAACTGCTGAAGATATTTTTCCTGATATTTTAGCAGGTGCTATTTCTGCTATGAATATTGCTGTTAAAATTCCGATTGTTGTACCGATTACTATTGATCCTGCTGTAGCAAATAATGAAGCCGCTATCATTGGAGCAACCCCGAATAAATCCGCTGATGGAACCCATTCGCTACCAGTTAAGAATGCTCCTAAAGAATATCCTTCTGCTAAGAATGGTTTTAATCCCATGTAGAATACGAATCCTGTTATAACTACTAAGCTTGCGATAGATATTAATGCACTTATTAAAAATACGTACTTCATAATTCTATCTGCACCGTATTTCATATTTAAATTTTTTATTTTCTTTTCTCTGGTCCTAGAAGATCCCACTACTTCTGTGTTTGTTGTCATTTTCTTTCCTCCTAAATTTTTATAAAATATTAATTATTGCTCTCTCTCAAATACAATATCTATTTTAGTCTTTGTTTTTTAAATTTATATTTAATTACGGTTAAAGTAAGGATAATTTTATTAAATATTTTTAATAAATTTAACAATAAAAAAAGCTAAGCTAAATATCTGCTATCCGCTCCAGGCAATCAAGTTGTATTGTCGCTGGAGTAGCTGATATTTAAACCTAGCCTCCTCGTTTAAAAGTTATTAAACTGGTTTAGTAAATAATTTATCTTGATATTTTGTCTATAGTCATAGATGGTACGCTTATGCTTGCTCCCATTGTAGATTCATAAGTGTATATACCCGCACTTAGTCCGTATACAGTTATATAATCGTCTTCAAGTATTCTTTCAGATATTATGCTAGAGTCAAATGTACCAAGTATTATATTGTCATAATCTCCATCTACTGCTAGTCTTATTCCTACTGAATCTCCATCTTCCATTACCTGAACAACCTTACCACTGAATTTAACCTTTTTAGCTAAATAATCATCAGGTGTTCTCGCTAATTGGCTGTATGTTATTCCTGTATCGTAACCTTTTTTCTCCTCTTCCTCTTTTTTCTTTTGCTCTGCAGCTAATTTTTCTGCCTCTTCTTTTTCCTTAGCCTCCTTAGCTGCTTTTAACTCAGCTTCTTTCTTTTCCTGTTCAGCCGCAGTCATTTCAAACCAAGGAGCTGCTTCATCTACTTTGCCTTGTAGTTCCTTGATTTTCTTATCTTTTTCAGCTATCTGAGTTTGTTGCTGAGCAATCTGATCTTCATATTTTGACGTATCTCCAGAACTGAATAAAAATGCCCCTATTAAAAGACCTATTACAAAAGGTATTATTACTTCTTTTCTAAATATTTTTTTGAACTTAGATGTATTGTCGCTTTTGTCTAAATACTTCTTGTCTGTATCTTTTTTAACTCCATTTTTCTCAGCATTATTTTCTTTAATTACAGTATTATTTCCTTCGCTCGAATTATTTTTATTTAATTCCTCTTGTTTTGCTGCTTCTATTTCTTTTTTCTTTAGCTCGTCTAATTTTTCATTTTTAACTAAAATTTCTTTATTTAAATCTTCTATCTCTTTTTCTATATTTTTTATTTTGGTATTATTTCTATTGATTTCATTTTCTATAGATTTTAATTTCTCATTGAAAATTTCCTTATCTTCCTCAGCTACAGAATCATCCATTGAAGAAATAGCATTTTTTATTCCTTCCATTCTCTTCTCACAATTAGAGTTTACCTCTTGAATTTCTTTAATAGTATTATTTCTTTCAGCTATCTTGTTGTTTAGTTCATTGACAGAATTCACTAAACTTTCTTCGCTAAAAATCTCTCCACTTTCCTTTTTAGATCTTTTTTTGTAAATAATAAATGCAACTATAATGAGAATAACTACTACGAATCCCATTAAATTCCCTCCTTTTGTTTTAAATCGTTATATACTATATAGAATACATTATTTTCTTTAAAATTTCAACCTTTTAGATAAAAAAATCTTCTTTTGAAATAGTATTCACAAAAAAATAAAACTCCCTAGAGAACTTAATCTCTAGGGAGTTTCTGTGGGATTGGATATATATTGTGGTGTTAGAGTGAGTTAATTTATATCTATTCTACAACCTGCCTATTTTCTTTCTAGGTATATTTATTAGAAAGTTGCTCTTTTCCGCTTCTTTCTATTATTTGTTTATTTTGATGAATCCTTCATCTTCCATTATCTGCTGACCTTCATCACTTAATACGAAGTCTATTAATTTTTTACCATTTTCTGATAATCCATCCTGTTTGTCAACTAGTATGAATGGTCTTGATATTGGGTAGCTTGAGTTAGTTACGTTATCTGCTGTTGGTTCAACATCATTTACATTTAAAGCATTTATAGCGTCATCAACGTATCCGAAAGATATGTATCCTATTGCATTGTCATTTCCTTCAACTGTTGATTTTATGTTTCCTGAACCATCACTAACCTGAGCATCTTTTAATAATTCTGTAGATTCAAATCCTATTATTTCCTGGAATCCATCTCTTGTACCAGAACCTTCTTCTCTTGATACAACAACTATTGGAGCATCATTTCCGCCAACTTCTTTCCAGTTAGTTATTTTTCCAGTGTATATATCTTTTACCTGATCTGTTGTAAGGTTTTTAACTGGGTTGTTTTTATTTGTTATAACTGCTATACCATCTATAGCTATTTTTGTTTCCTGAAGTCCTGCTGATTTTTCTTCATCTTTTAAATCTCTTGATGCCATCCCTATTTCAGATACACCATCTATTGCATTTTTTATACCAGCTGATGAACCTATCTGCTGTATTTCAACACTAACTCCTTCATTTGCTTTTTCAAACCGTTCAGCTATTTTTTCCATTGATGGACCAACTGAAGTTGAACCTGATACGCTTATTGTAGTTCCTTCTGAAGAAGCTGCTTCATCTCCTCCTGATTTTCCGCATCCAGTAGCTAAACATCCTACTGTTAATATCCCTGCTAATAAAAGTGCTAATCTTTTGTTTTTCATTTCTTAAAATCCTCCGCTTTGTTATAAGTTATTTATTAATTATTACAGTATCTATAATAAAGCAGACGTATTAAAAGAATATTAGATTGGAGTTAATGAAGAGTAAAAATTGTTAAGTAATCTAAATATACTTAATATTTCCTTTACTATTCTACAGCATCCTTCACATAATTTATAAACTTTTCTACAACTGGTGTAAGCTCTATCTCCTTGGAATAAGCCACTCCTAGCACTCTATTGTAGTGTTCTGAGAAGTTTCTTATACTTACATTAAAAGGAGTATTTTCTAAAAGTAGTTTTGGTAAAATAGCTACACCAAATCCACTTTCAACCAGTTTTATAACTGTAAAATCCTCATTTACTTTGTACTTTATCTCAGGGTCTATTCCATTTCTATTAAAAATAATTCCTGTTTCGTAGTTTAAGCCGTCTGCGGACAGTATAAACTTTTCATCTTTTAATTTTGATATAGGAACTGTTATTTGTGATGATAATTTGTGTTTTACAGGCGTTATCAAAACAAGTTCATCTATATAGAGTTTTACAAAGTTCATATCTGGAACTGAATACTCCGATACAAATATTATATCTAATTGATTTGACTTCACTTTTTTTACAAGCTCGTCAAATTTATCTACTACTATATCAAAACTTATATTTGGATAATCCTTAGAAAATCTATCTAATATTTCTGGAAGCCAATTATACGCTATACTCTGTATCGTACCTATCCTTATATATCCTGTATCTAAACTAGTTAAATTATCTGATATATTGTTAATCTTTTCTTCTAAATCACAGATTTCTATTATACACTTCATAATTTCCTCTGCATTTGGCATTAGCTCTACTCCACTCTTAGAACGTTTAAATATTTTTACCCCTACCTCTTTTTCAAAGCCTTTTATAATTTGGCTAACTGCTGACTGAGTATAATTCAGTTTATTGGCAGCACAAGATATACTTTTCATCTCATACACTGTCTTTATAACGTTGTGTTTATTCATATATTTCCCCCCATTACTGAACAAATTCCCCAACATGTATAAGTATTCTTTCAAGATGATATTAAAATTTTTAATATCTTAAAATAAATCATCAATATTAACCGCGCTTTGTTAAGTATTAATTTTTCTTATATTTGTCATAAATTTCTGTAAAATAATTTTGTGTTTATTTCGTGTAGAATCAACATAAAGAGTATATTATTTCTTATATTATAAACATATTAACATTCTAAATGTCAAACTTTTATAATTGACATTTTAAAATTTATATTTATACAAATAATTGGAGGTGTATTTATGGGTAAAGAATTTTGGAATGGAGCAGAAGCAGCTCACAGAAGAGTTATGATGAAAGCAGCAGGATATTCTGACTTAGACATCAGAAAAAAACCTCATATAGGTGTTCCTAACTCTTATATGGCGGGTTCTCCTGGTTCTGCTCATTTAAGACAGATAGCTGAAGCAGTAAAAGAAGGTATCTGGGCTGCAGGTGGTGTCCCTGTAGAATTTGGTATACCTGCTACTTGCGGAAATGTAGCAAATGGTGCTGAAGAATTAAAATTCGAACAGGTTGGTAGAGATATAGTTGCTATGTCTATAGAATTCGTATCAAAAGTTCATAATTTTGATGGTCTTGCTATGATTGCATCTTGTGACAATATAATAGCTGGATGCTATCTTGCCGCTATGAGACTTGATCTTCCATCTACACTTATAACTGGTGGTTCTATGCAGCCAGGACAGCATTGCGGAAAAACTGTTGTAGAAGCAGATTTAGATGCAGCTCGTTTTTCTGGTGCAAGTGAAGAAGAGCTTATGGAAATGGAAGATAATGTATGTCCTTCATTTGGTGCTTGTCCTTCTATGGGTACTGCAAATACTATGCAGATGCTTGGAGAAGTATTAAACCTTGTTCTTCCTGGTACATCTACAATACCCGCTACTGACAACGCAAAACTAAGAAAAGCCAGAGAAGCTGGTATGTACGCTGTTGAATTAGCTAAAAAGAAAAGAAAACCTTCTGAAATAATAACTAAAGAAGTTTTACTTAACTCAATAATGTTTGATATGGCAGTTGCTGGATCTACAAATGCAGTTTTACATCTTTTATCTTATGCATACGAGCTAGGAATCAAGATAACTCTTGAAGACTTTGAAAGATATGCAAAAGATATAAAATGTATAAATGCTGTTGTACCTAGTGGACCTTACACTGTTGTAGACTTCCACTATGCAGGCGGTGTTCCAAATGTAATGAAGATGTTAGAATCTAAGCTTTACACAGATGCACCTAGTATATACGGATGCACATGGAAAGAAGTTTTATCTAAGGTAAAAGCTCAGGAAAATAAAGTTATACATTCTCTTGAAAAACCTTTATTCGACCAGCCTGGATTAAAAATAATGAGAGGTAATCTATCTCCAAACGGTGCAATAGTTAGACCTACAGCTGTTTATGAAGAAGTTATGTATTTAAAAGGAAAAGCTAAAGTATTTGAAAACGACAGAGAAGCTTTTGATGCTATTCAGAGAGGTGATATAGTCCCTGGAGATATAATGGTCATAAGATACGAAGGTTGCAAAGGTGCTCCTGGTATGAAAGAACTTATGCTAAGTATAGATGCTCTTATAGGTAAAGGACTTCATAAGAGTGTTGGTCTTATATCTGATGCTCGTTTCTCAGGATTCAACTTTGGTGCAATAGTTGGACATGTTTCTCCTGAAGCTTACGATGGAGGTAATATAGCACTTGTTCAAAACGGCGATGAAATAATAATGGATATAAGAAATGGAGAACTTACTCTAAATGTTTCTGATGAAGAACTAGCAGAAAGAAGAAAAGCTTGGGTTTGCCCTCCTCTTAAAGAAGAAAAAGGTTGCTTAAATATATACGCTAAAATGTGTAGACCTGCTGAAGAAGGTGGAGCTATGCAGCCTTGGCCATTAGATGCTAGATATTAAGAAAAATAGATTGATACAAAACTGATATAAATAAAAATTTTTGGAGGAAGATTATTATGATATTACTATCACGCGACGATATTAAAAAAGTATTTACTATGAGAGATGCAATAGAAGCTGATAAAGTGGCTTTCCAGTTAGTTGTTGAAGAAGGAAAAGTTGTTTCTCCTTTAAGAACTAATATACAGGCTCCTAAATATGATGGATGCTTCTTATTCATGCCAGCTTATGTTCCAGACCTTGATGTTGCATCAATTAAAATAGTTGACATATTCCCTCATAACATAGATAATGGAATACCTTCTTCACCTGCTCAGGTACTTCTTATAGATGGTACTACTGGTGTTGTAAGTGCACTTTTAGACGGAACTCATGTAACTAAAATGAGAACTGGAGCTGCTTCTGGTGCTGCTTTCGATGTACTTGCTAAAAAAGACTGTAAAATAGGTGCTCTTATAGGTACCGGTGGACAGGCTTCTACTCAGCTTGAAGCAATGCTTACTGCTAGAGACCTTGAAGAAGTTAGAGTATTTGACCTTGACTTTGAAAGAACTAAAGCATTTGCAGAACAGATGCAGGAAGAATTAAGCGAATACAATACAAGAATAGTTCCAGTTAAATCTTCTGATGAAGCTATAGACGATGCAGATTTATTAATAACTGTAACTCCTTCTTCAAAACCAGTATTCGATGGAAGCAAAGTTAAACCAGGTATAACTATAAGTTGTGTTGGTGCATATCAGCATCACATGCAGGAACTTGATCCAGTTGCACTTGAAAGAGCTTCTAAAATATACTTCGATTCAAAAGAAGCTGTATTGTCTGAATCTGGAGATATATTAATACCTCTTGAAAAAGGTATAATAACTGAAGATGACTTCACTGGAGATTTAGGTAATGTTATAAAAGGTGAACTAGTTGGTAGAGAAAATGACGAAGAAATAATAGTATTCGAAACTGTTGGTGTTGCTACTCAGGACCTTGTTGCAGCAAACACAATATACAAAAAAGCTCTTGAATTAGGTGTAGGACAGGAATGGAAATAAATTTAATTTAGCATTAAATTTTAGTTTCAAAATAAAATAGCTAATTAATTTAAACATTAATTGATATAGCAAAAGGGTCTATTGTATCAAATTCGATGCAATAGACCCTCTCTTTTTAATCTATTCAATTTCTCTCACTTTATCTCATTGAAAATATTAAAATTTAAAACAAATAATCTTTTTAATCTAAATATTATTATTAATTTCACTATAATACGCTATAATATAATAAAATTTACAATTATTATACGAAATATGATGTGATTACAAATGGCACATAAAATTAATACTTTGACAGATAAATTTATTACTTTATTAAATAAATGTGATTACGACGAAATAAAAGACTTTTTATTAGAAAAAGAATTAGAATTCTACAATAACGACTTAAAAGACCTTGTACTATATTCTGGGTTTAGCATACCGAACTACAACAAACTAATGGACATATTGGAAATAGACGACCTAGAACCTCCAATATTCTCAGACATATTCACTGATGAAATAATGGTAAACAACATAAACGTATACAAAACAAACGTATATAACCTATACTTCATAAGAAAAGAACAATTTGGGCTAAGAGATGAAGATGCTGCAATAAACGAACTAATCTTCACCGACAACTTAGAAAACTTAATAGAAAAAGCAAAACAAGAACTACTAAACAGATACCTAGTAAAAGACTTACACCTAGGCAAATAAAAAAGAGTAAATCAAAATTTATACGTTAATATCTCTCGGGGATTGAAGTCATAGACAAACTCCTCTCCAGCTTCGACGTGTATACAAGTAAATAGTTTTGTTGAAAATCAACCTTGAACTGCTACCCGTAGAGTGGACTGTCAAAATAAATAAAAGTTAAATTTATCATCCAGCAAGGTATTTTCCTTGCTGGATATTTTTATGCTACTTTTAAAAATTCTTCAT
>NZ_JBLOUI010000027.1:0-35768 GCF_047807365.1 Peptacetobacter sp. AB800
TATTTTATTAATTATTTTTTCATCTTTTCGCTTTTTCAATACATTCATATTACTATTATACACAAGTTTTCCACAGTTTTAAATTATTATAATTTCCTTAAGAATAAAAAAGACTGATACATTTCGTATCAGTCTTTTAAACTTTATATCAATAAAACAAATTATTTTATTAAATTTTCATTACCTACACATGTAAAACATCCAGAATATCTTTCTTCAACTTAAACGAATACTCGACATCCCCTATCCTATCTCGATCCACAACAATCTCCATACTAACACTCGATGGCTTATTAGAAATAACGTAAATCCTATCAGAAAGCAAAATTGCCTCCTCAATATCGTGCGTAATCAATAAAATAGTCGACTTAACTTTCTTCCTAATATCCAACAACCACTTCTGCATAGAAGACTTTGTAATCGAATCCAATGCTCCAAATGGCTCATCTAACAACATAATATCATTTGAATTTACATAAGTTCTCATAAAATTAGCCCTCTGTCTCATACCTCCAGATAATTCTTTAGGATACTTATCTTCGTATCCCTCAAGACCAAACACCTTAAAATACTGTCTGACCTCTTCTCTGGCTTCAGATTTCTTCTCTTTTCTAAGGACAAGAGGCAAAGAAACATTGTCTATTATAGTCTTGTATGGAAGAAGAAGATCCTTCTGATACATATAGCTAAGCTTTCCATTTACATCAACTTTTCCACTATCCTGTTTCAACAGACCTGCTATAATATTGAAAATTGTGCTCTTACCACATCCACTTGGACCTAGTATTGATACAAGTTCGCCTTCCTCGACATTAATAGAAATATTGTCGATTATCTTATCTCCATCAAATGACTTGCTAATATTTTCAATTCTTATCTTTGAGTTTAATTCTTTAATTTTATTATCTTCTCTATTCATATTCTCTCGATTTCTTCTTTTTTATTACTTACTGTAATTTTATTATCTACTGAGGTAGGAATTCATTTGTATAAGCATCTTCTGGTTTTAAGTCTTTATTTATTAAACCGTATTCTTTTAAGAATGCTGTATAATTATTCCAAACTTCATCCTTCATTTCTCCCCATCTAGGTGCATCATCTTTATATTTTGATGCTAAGAATTTCTGACTTTCTATAGCTAATTCTTCATCTATTTCTGGAGCGTGTTTAACTAATATCTTCGCTGCTTCTTCTGGATTATCTATAGCGAACTGATATCCTTCTGTAGTGGCTTTCATAAATTTCTTAGCAAGTTCTGGATTATCATTTAATAAAGTTTCATTAGATATTATTACTGGAGTGTAATAGTCTAATCTCTTATCGAACTGATTAAGTGGTATAAAGTTTAAATCAAAGTTCTTTAATTTAGCCTGAACAACATCCCATCCTTCATATATCCAAGCAAAATCAACGCTATTAGTTGTAGCTGTAAAGAAGTCATCCTGTCCTATATCAGCTATTGTAACTTTATCAAAGTCTGCTCCAGTTTTTTCCATAACCGCTTTTATAGCTGCTGTTTCTGATTCAGAACCCCATCCTCCATAGATTTTTCCTTCAAAATCTTTTGGTGTTTCTATATTTTTATCTTTTGGTGATGCAAATCCTGATGAATTGTGCTGAATTACAGCTGCTATTGCTTTTATTGGAAGCGGATCATCAGAAGTTTTAGCGTATGTAACTTCTTCCTGATATGATATACCAAAGTCTGCTTTTCCTGATGCAACTAAGCTCGCTGCTCCTCCTTCAGGTGGCTGAACTATTTCAACATCTAGTCCCTGATCTTTGTAGTATCCATTTTCTAAAGCAGTATAAAGTCCTGTGTGATTAGTATTTGGAGTCCAGTCTAATACTACAGTTACTTTTTCTCCTTTATTTGCTGATTTTTCTTCTTTTTTAGAGCATCCCGAAAGAGTTGTAAGCATCAGGGCTCCAGCAAGGATTATCGATATATATTTTTTTATTTTCATAAATTATCTCCTTAAACATTCCTATTTTTTAAAACTTTTTTTCTTATAATTTGCACTACTCCAACAAATATTAAACTGAATATCACTATAAGTATTGTAGATGCAAATACTTTATCTAATGCATAAGCCTTTTTAGATCTAACCATATATACACCAAGTCCAACAGTTCCTCCTAACCATTCAGCTACAGTTGCAGCCATAACAGCGTATGTTGCAGAAATTTTAAGTCCAGAGAAAAGTTTTTCTATAGACATAGGAAACTTCAAATGTATAAATGTGTCTAATTTACTAGCATTCATCGTCTTGAATAGGTTTAAATAATCCTTATCCACATTTTCCAGCCCATCTACAAAGCTAACCAGTATTGGGAAAAAACATGTAAGTATTACCATTAAAGTCTTTGGAAGTATTCCAAATCCAAACCAAATAACAAGAAGTGGTGCTATTGTTATTGTAGGTATCATCTGTGTTATAAGCATTAATGGATATAAACATTTTCTAATAATATCTACAAAATCCATCAATATTCCCATTAAAAGTGCTATTAATACAGCCAGCATAAACCCAGATATAGACTCAAATATCGTAATAATACTATGATTAATTAAGTTTTCATAATCTGTAAAGAAAACTTCTATTATATCTGTAGGTGCTGGTAAAAGGTACTGTGGTATATCAAACTGTACCACAGCAAATTGCCAAACAGCTATTATAACCAAAAAAGTAATAATTGGATAAGAGGCTTTTTTTATACTATCTGTGGTTTCTAAGTTTGTCCTCAATAGTTAAACCTCCAGCCTTTTCATCTACTCTAGCTACAGTTATTACTCTTTCACAGTTTAATTCAAAAGGTAATTTGTGCATTTTTTTAATAAGCTCGAATACTTCATCGAATTCCCCTTCAAAAGTAGTACTCATTGCACCTATTTCATATTTTAATCCACTTTTTTCTACTAACTCTATGCATGCATCTACTATTTTATACATCTGATCTTCATTTGCATAAGGGCGTAGAGGCATTACTGCTACGTCAGCTATTACCATAATTATCATTCCTTTCAATTTATATTGTCTACCTATTATATTATACTATCGCTAATTTTTTTAATCAAATATTCTTTATACTAAATTAAGATTTATTTTTTTAAGTAATCGATTGTATAACTATAAAAGATTACAAAATATTTTTACCCCTTATAAACTCTGTATAAACACATCAGATATATTTTTATAATTTGATAAATTTACTTTAGTTTTAATATAATTTATTCTATAATAAAAAGTATATAACTTCACTACAAGGAGCGTTGAAATGTTTAATAAACAGAAAGTTTTAGATAGACTTACAAATCATAAGCCCTATATAAATGGCGCTGAATTTATGCGTAAATCTGCTGTTTTTATTCCTCTAGTTAGAAAGGACGGAGAAATTCATATACTATTTGAAGTTAGAGCAAGTAGTCTTAAACACCGGCCATCTGAGATATCTTTCCCTGGTGGTGGCATAGAAGAAGGTGAAACTCCTCTACAAGCAGCTATAAGAGAAACTCAGGAAGAGATAGGCTCTTATCCTGAAGATATTAAAATAATTTCAGAACTGGATTTACTTATAACACCTGTAAAATATATAATTCATCCATTTGTTGGATATTTGGATAATATAGAACATATAAAGTTGAATAAGGATGAAGTAGACCATGTTTTTATGGTACCTCTAAGTTATCTTTTAGAAAATCAACCTAAAAGATATTTTAATACTGTTCAGGTTTTACCAGATCAGAATCTTCCTTTTGATTTGATTCCTGGGGAGAAAAATTATAAGTTTGAAAATGGAAAATCTCAGGTTCTATTCTATAAATATAAGGACTATGTTATTTGGGGTATAACTGCAAAAATTTTATATAACTTTTTAGAATTTTTCAAAGACTAAAAAAAGGGATTATCACACTTAATTTCTGTGATAATCCCTTTTTATTTCGTTTTTTATGCAACTAAATGTTTTTCTACTGTTTTTTCATAGTTTATTCCAGCAAGTAAGAATGATGCTGCTGATACTGAAAGTGAAAGACCTATTGCAAGGTATATTACAACTAGTGGTACTCCACTTATAAGGTTAAACGCTCTTAATGATATACCCATAGTCATCATAAATGCCATTATCATATATCCTTTTTTATCAAAGAATGCGAATAAACAAGGTTCTTCATTTTCCATGTTAACTATTCTTTTAGAATGTTTATTAAACATTTTGTAAAATACTTTTGAGAAGAATATTGTAAATCCTATAAGCCCAAGTATTATAGCTACTTCTTTAAGGCTACTCATTACAGCGAATTCCTCTGCTGCTATTTTTAATATATTAAATCCTGCTATAGCCCAAACTGCTCCAGCTATGAAGAATAATGTTCTTTTACTTGCTTTTGGTTTAAATTTTTCTATCATGATTTTTCCTCCTAAGTTTTAATATTTTTTATAAGAGTTTTATTTATGTTTATATTATACCCTATGTTTTTTATTTTAATCATTAAAGAC
The DNA here is from genome assembly GCF_047807365.1 of Peptacetobacter sp. AB800. Taxonomy (NCBI): domain Bacteria; kingdom Bacillati; phylum Bacillota; class Clostridia; order Peptostreptococcales; family Peptostreptococcaceae; genus Peptacetobacter; species Peptacetobacter sp. AB800. The sequence goes on from NZ_JBLOUI010000027.1 coordinate 4,500, forward strand.
TAAAATTATTTTATCACTCAAATATATTTTTATCAAGAATTTTTTCCTTACCCCTATTTGCAATCTCTGCTCTTAGATTAGTTAGTTATTTCAGATTTTTTAGCGTTGCTTCGACTTGCTTACTTAGTTTTACATCATTGCAGACAAAATTTAATAATTTAATATGTGTTTTTGCAAAAATATGCAAATATGTTGTTTAACTTTCTAGAAATAATCATAAAAAAAGCACCTTAACAATGCTCTGTTAAAATGCTTTTAATATCTTCCGTCTCTGTCACACTCTATTGCTATTCTCTCTTCTTCTAGCTCTTTTTCATATTTTTTAAATAATTTCATTTCTTCTTCTGTTAAATCTTCATTAGGTTTTAATTCATCTACTTCTAAATCCACATAGGTGTGATTTCTTAACCATTCAAGTCTTTCTAATTGTTTATCTGTTAATTCAACTCTCATTTTTATTTCTTACTCTCCTCCATAATCTTTTTTCATATATATTTGGTGTAAATTTCTTCATATATTCACACAAAAAAGGTAAAAAAATAAGCAGTACCAAGACTGCCAGAAAAATTAGAACTATTATAAATCATACTCAATCCCCATAATGTGGAGTTACGAGGACTATTATGAACATACTTTGTACTTGTTAATTTAATAATACACTTTTAATTCATAATAGTCCAATCGTTAAAATCTATCGTATTATAGACAACTATAGATAGATTTTTAAATATCAAATTTCCATCTATAGTATTAATTATATACTTTATTACTATTAAAATCTTTCATAATTATTCAGTCAATCCACTTAATATAGTTTGAATATCTGTTGAATTCAAGTCTGATTTCTTTGTAAAAATAACTATATTCTCTCTTTCAGCTAATAATACCGTTTCCTCATCCATAGAAAATCCTTCTACTTTTGAATAATCTATAGTAGCTACTCTATCGTCTTGAAGTATCGCATTCATAATAGTATCCCCTTCTGTAGCGATGAATTCTAGTATAGACATAGATATTCCTGTTAGTGTATTATAAGTTAGAACATTAACCATATCATTAGAATTTATTGTATGTATTATTTCTAACACCTGATCTTTTTCGCTTAAATTTTGAAATTCTACTGTTTCCATTTTTAAACCTCCACCTAAAAATCTTTAATCCCTTTTTATTATAACATTATTTTATTTATTTTTTTCATTAGATAAAAACTTATCTTTTTTTATTAAATATATTTTTTACTCTATCTAAAAATCCAATTGGGGTAGATACGCAAATAGGTTTTATTCTTTTATCCAGTAGTTTTTTCTTGTTTCTAGCTTTTTGTCTATTTTCTATTATATTTTTAGCGATGTTTTCATTATCACAGGTATGCATTTTATTTTTTCTATATTTTTAAAGAATAGCATCTCATCTTCATCTTCTACTTTAGCCACTTTTTTAGCCAATTTATCCACAAAATTATTCCAATAATTTCCACTATGCGATTCTATCTCATTAAATTTAACAGCAATTCCATCTTTAATACACATATTGTACAATTGCTTTAAGATTTTTCCATAGTCTATCTTAGGGTTTATTTTATTCGTACATATGTCTTTAATAAAAGATAAATCGTGATTAATTTCAATATCATCAGAATATTTCGTAATAAATACCCATTCAAGCGCTCTCATAGCTGCTACAAGTTCTCCCGATATATTCTTTTTACCCGTTATATCTCTTTCCGCATAAGAATATCTATATATCTCTTTATCGTTTTCAATAACTACAAATGCTGCACCGTATTTTTTCGTAGCCTCGCAGTATGATCCATCTGTGTATATTTTTAATATTTTTTCATCATTTACAAAATCTATATATTTTAAATCACTTAACTCTTTGTTTTCGTTTATATATTCTTTTGCTTTTTCTAAGCTACTAAATTTTTTCATATATGCGCTAGAATATCCGTCAGTCTGCTCTCTTGCTAATTCATAATTTTTGTATATACCTGGTTTTCTTCCTCTTACAACGACATAACACTTTCCTTTATAGAATTTTCCTTCTTCAATATATTTATTGGCATCTTCCAAGTTTTTAAATTTTTTCCATTCTGATCTAGATACACCCTTTACCTGATTTTTAGCTTCTTCTAAAGACTCATACACACCTACCTTCTTTCCATTTCTAACAGCATAATATACTTTTGCTGTCTTTTTTTCTTTTTCTTCTTTAGAAGTTAATAAAGATCTGGTGTCTTGTTTGTATTCTATAGTTAATCTAGGTAATTTTTTAGCAGTTATTTTACTTACATCTGTTATCACTAATGGTTCTTTTTTAACATATTCTTTATCACCCTCATCAAGGTTTTTTATTGTCTTATTGCTAACTGTACTCTGGTATTTTGATTTGTAATATTTATCATCATAATAATCATAGTAATCGTCAATATAATCATCACTCCATTGACCATAGTCACTTTCATCGTCATAGCTTAGATTTTCATACTCATCATAGCTATAATAAGTATTGTTAATATATACTCCATCAGCTCCATTATCCTCGTAATAGTCTATATCATCTAAATACCGCTCATCAAACTCATCCACTTCCTGGATTTCATCATCTATAAGATCCTCAAATATTTCTATTTTTTCTATTTAATCACCTCACAATGATTATTTTTTCTTCTTCTTATACTTTTTATTGCTCCTATATGTCACACCATTTCCTAAATTTGCAGAAATACCTCTTTTTGTGTTGTAAGTTACGTTCCCGACTTTTACTGAAGCACTTACACCCGTCTTACTTAAATTTACTTTTACATGTTTCCCTAAATTTATAGTTTTTCTAAAACTTAATCCCATAATCTCATCTCCTAAAATATACTTTTTAAACTACTCTAAAGTCTCTATACTTTTTATTTCAGATTGATTTATTATATATATACCAACCTCTAACATTGGTTCCTCATCATCATTTTCTGAACCTAAAATCTGACTCCATCTCGCAGAAATTTCTCTAAATCCATACATTGCATTTGCAATATTGATACTATGCGGAATATTCATTTTCATTTCTTTAATATATTTTGTTCTCATATAAATTTTCCCATAGTCCTCACCTTTTTCTTTTGAATATTCTCCTTATAATAAATATTATCATATTTTTATTTAAAATACTAGTTTGTATATAATTCACTTCCCAATAAAAAAATACCTATCTGAGTAAAAGTCATTAAACTTTTATACAAATAGGTATTATAATATCTAATATTTATCTAATTACATACTAAGAAGTTTTTCTTCTATGTATTCTTTTATTGGTTTATCAGCTATTGTAGCTGGTCCATCGCCAAAGAAGTCTATTACTATATTGAAGAAGTTTATCACTAATTTGTTTCCATCTATATAGTATTCGTCCATATGTCCTGGTATAAATACTACTTCGTATTCGTCTTTTGGTAGCTTGTCTTCTAAGTCAGTTAAGTTAAGCTGTTTAACTGGTTCTACCATCATATTTGTGAATCCTAAATCTTCAAGCATCCACATGTTTTTACTCCAGAATCTACTTTCTTTTTTAGTAGGTTTGTTTAATAATTCTCTGTTTGATATTGCAGAAAGTACTTTTCTTACAGATTCAGCTGTGAATTCTTCATCATATAAATATTTCATATTTGGATTATCTGCTATTTCTAAGAAGAATGAATCCGCTATTTTTTCTTTCTGATGCACTGAATCCCAAATGTAAAGCATCATTTCTAAGATTTCGTTTTTGATAACGATTTTGGCCATGTTAACTACCCCTTTTCCATTTAAAATTTTGCCCGTGAACTACTTCACTTAAATTAACCTTGTCTGTATTCCGGTTTATAATTGGAATTTAGTTAAATATTTTCATTTTGAAAATACAACTGACATTACTAGTATAACATAAAATCGTTTTTTTAACATTAAATCATTACTTTAACACACTTTTATCTATTAAATATATACTACTTATTTAGCTTCTCCATACATTTCTTTTAATTTAGTCTGGATTTCTTTGTTTTCTATATATTCATCGAATTCCATTTTTCTATCCATTATTCCACCAGGAGTTATTTCTATTATTCTGTTAGCTAATGTTTCTATCATCTGATGGTCATGAGAAGTAAATAGTATTACTCCTGGGAATTTTTCAAGTCCCTGGTTGACAGATGTTATAGATTCTAGGTCAAGGTGGTTAGTTGGATCGTCTAAAACAAGTACATTGGCGTTAGAAAGCATCATTTTAGAGAACATACATCTAACTTTTTCCCCTCCTGATAATACTTTAGCTTCTTTTAGAGCTTCATCTCCAGAGAATAACATTCTTCCTAAGAATCCTCTTACGAAACTTTCACTTTTTTCTTCTGAGAACTGTCTTAACCAGTCAACTAGTGAGTATTCGCAGCCATCGAAGAATTTATTGTGGTTTTTAGGAAGATAATCCTGAGTAGTAGTTACTCCCCATTTGTATGAACCACTGTCTGGCTCCATTTCACCCATTATTATGTTGAATAATGTAGTAGTAGCTATTTCGTCACCCATGAATACTATTTTTTCGTCGTTTTCAAGTCTGAATGATACATCATCAAGAACTTTTACACCATCTATAGTTTTAGTTAGGTTATGAACTTCAAGCACTTCATTACCTATTTCTCTAGCTGGAGTAAATCCAACGTATGGATATCTTCTACTTGAAGGTTTTATATCTTCAACCTGTAATTTATCTAACTGTTTCTTTCTTGAAGTAGCCTGTTTAGCTTTAGACGCATTTGAACTGAATCTCGCTATGAACTCTTTTAACTGAGCTATTTTTTCTTCCATTTTTTTGTTCTGGTCTTTCTGTAGCTGTAATGCTAACTGACTTGATTCATACCAGAAGTCGTAGTTACCAACGTACATCTGTATTTTACCGAAGTCTACATCTACTATATTTGTACATATCTGGTTTAGGAAATGTCTATCGTGTGATACAACTATTACTATAGAGTTTTCTAAATCCATTATGAAGTTGTTTAACCAGCTTATTGACTGGAAATCAAGGTGGTTGGTAGGCTCGTCAAGTAATAGTATTTCTGGTTCACCAAATAATGCCTGAGCAAGAAGAACCTTAACCTTTTCCGCACCTGTAAGCTCTTTCATTAGTTTGTGGTGCATATCTTTTTCTATGCTAAGTCCCATAAGGATTTTTTCTGCATTAGTTTCAGCATCCCATCCATTTAACTCTGCAAATTCTGCTTCAAGATCTGCTGCTTTTATACCATCTTCTTCTGTGAAGTCTTCTTTCATATATAAAGCGTCTTTTTCTTTCATTATATTCCAAAGTCTTTCATGACCTCTTATTACTACGTTTAGTACTTCTTCTTCTTCGTATTCGAAGTGGTCCTGTTTAAGTACTGACATTCTTTCTTTTTCTGTTATTGAAACGCTACCTGTATTAGGCTCTATTTCTCCTGATAATATCTTTAAGAATGTAGATTTACCAGCTCCGTTAGCTCCTATTATTCCGTAGCAGTTTCCTTTTGTAAACTTAAGGTTTACATCTTTGTATAGTTCTTTATCGCCAAATCTAAGTCCGACATTCGTTACCTGTAACATAAATTTTTATTCCTTTCTATTTTGATTTTTATATTTGCTAAATTTATTATTTTCGTTTTAACTTTAAATAATTCTAATCAACACAATCCCTTATATGATATCTTATATTTCACTTTCAGTCAACAAATTCATTTAACAAAAAAGCAGCTACTAAAACTTTAGTAACTGCTTTACAATCTGGTTATAATTCTTCTTAGTTGAATAACACACATACTTTTACATTTTTAGACTCTGGTTTAACTAAGTTTGCAAATATTACTGAGCTCTTATCTCCAGTACATCTCTCTTCAAATTCTAGCATTAACTCAGAAATATATTCAAACGTAACTCTTTCATCGCCTTCAAGTATCATTATACATTTTTTAGATATAAATTCGTCTCCTGTACTTTCTATATCTTCCATTATTTTTTCAACAGCTGATTTTGACTCGGTTCCATATTCTATCTGAGTGCAGATGTATTTTATATCTTTGTCTGTTATCATTATATCTCTTAAATCTGTTATATCTAAATTAAGAATTGGCTCCTCTGTTATAGATTCTGCCATCATGTCCATAAGATCTGCCACTTCAGATAACTTATCTTCTTCTACTTGTATATATCTATCTATTTCTTCTATTTTTATAGGTTTATCTGTTGAAAAATCAAATCCTATGCAAAGAGTTTTTCTCTCAGCAGCCATAAATCCTATAGCCTTAACTATTTCAACAGCTCTTTTGTCTGTAGAATCAAATACAAGATAAAGTATTTCTATTTCATCAAGAAGCTTTCTTACAAAATCCTTATCTACATCCTTATTTTTATCTATTTTTTCTATAAATGTATGGCTTATGTCCATTTTTGAAATCTTATCCACAAGCTCAATTCCTTTTTCAGATATTCCTATCGCTTTTGATATTTTTCCTTCCATCTTTTTTCCTCCAAAAATAACCTTTTAAAATTTATCCTCTATTATTTTTTATCTAGGGTAAGTATCGTCCTCGTTGCTAATTTTCTCTAGTTTTCCTTGACTTTCAAGCTTATTCATATAATAATGAGAAATCCACGTACATACTCCACATAGTAATAATATAAAGTAGTATACTAAAAAGCTATACATAATAACAGCATATCCTATATATTTTTTAGGGAATACCCCTCTAAATATACCAAAGAATGTAAGCTCATTAGCCCCTACATTACCTGGAGTAGGTATAGGTGATATTGTCATATAAATCAATACCTGTAATGAGAATAACAGGTAAAAACTAGCTCCAGCCAGTTTTGATGCCTTATATATACAGAAAACTATACTGAAGTATATAAAAAGTTGTAAAAACGTTAAAATCAACGTAATCATCAAGGATTTAACGTCTGTTATATACATTAATATAGACTTATTAAATTCGTCGATGTAATTATAGCATCTTTCATTCTTTCCTCTTAAAAATCTAAATACTCTAAATCGTCCAAGTCCGTTTATTACTATATCGGCAAATTTCTTCATAAACTTAGGACTAAGTACTATCATAAGTCCGCCAAGTATGGTAACTAAGTTCATTACCATACCTATAGCTAAAAGCATTATTATATGTCTATACTTAGATACAATCATCGCCTTGTTTAAGAATATTATAACACCACATATTATAGTAACAACTGTCTGGAATAATACAGTTTTATTAGTAACTATCGCAACTGCTTTACTAAGCCCAATTCCATATCTATTCATAACGTAAATCTGCATAGGTTGGCTTCCTGATGCAAATGGTGTAACTAGATTGTAATAAAGTCCCATTGTTCCCATCTGAAGACCTATAGTCCTCTTCTTTTTATCTTTTTCTACTGAGTTTATAATAGCTTGAAAAACAGCCGTTTCTAAAATTATATAAATTACAACTAATCCCATTCCCATAAATAAGAATTTCTTATCTACAAACGCAATTACATCCGGTATTCTCCTATAATCGACCGTTGTAGATATTATATACAATGTAAATCCAATTAAGAACAGAAGAAATCCGTACTGTGCTATCTTCTTTTCTTTGCTTGTCAATTTTCTCATAACCTTTAGTCCCCTTTATTTAGTCCCACAATATATTAGTATACATTTTTAAACTGCTTTTGAAAACATTTTATTCAATTTTATTACTTCTACTATTACTATTATATTTTATTTTACTTAAGATTTTCTAAAAGTTATCAAAAATTCATCTAATAATCATACATATTTTTTATAAAGCATTAAAAAAGGACCATCGCATTAAAAGTTCTTAACACGATAGTCCTAAATTATCATTATTTATCTAATTATTACATAAATATCAGTTTAAGCGCGAATAATATTGCTAATATTATTACTACAACAGATATTTTCTTTCTTTCCTCTTTTTTAGCTATTAAGTTGTATACTACGTTTACTAAAACGTATGATAAAACACCTAATGTTAAACCATCACCTATACTGTAAGTTAATGGCATACCTGCTATTGTTATGAATGCTGGTAAACCTTCAGTTATATCGCTGAAATCTATATCAACTACTGAAGATAACATTAAGTATCCAACATATATTAAAGCTGGTGCAGTTGCACAGCTTGGTATAGCTATAAATATTGGTGAGAAGAACATTGCTACTAGGAATAATACACCAGCTGTTATAGCTGTCCATCCAGTTCTTCCTCCTTCAAGTACACCTGTTGAACTTTCAACGAATGTAGTAACTGTAGAAACACCCATTAAAGCCCCTGCTGTTGTAGCAAGTGAGTCAGCTAATAATGCTCTACCTGCATTTGGAACATTACCTTCTTCATCAAGCATACCAGCTTTTGAAGAAACACCTACTAATGTACCAACTGTATCGAAGAAGTCAACGAATAAGAATGTACAAACTATTCCTATGAATGATCCTATATTAGCAGGATGAGTCATATAGCTGAAATCTACTTTTCCTGCTATTGGAGCCATACTTTCAAATTTGAATATTCCTGTTGGAAGATATATTCCTAATTCCCGTGCATGTGCAGGGTTCATCATTGCATATCCCCAAGCTAAAAGTGAACTTACAACTATTCCTATAAGTATTGAACCTTTAACACCTCTTTTATCAAGAACTGCTATAAGCACTAAACCAACACAAGCAACTATAGCTGCTGGAGTAAATTCTCCTAAAGCAACCATTGTAGATTCATTGGCAACTATTATACCACTACCTGATAAACCTATCATTGCTATGAATAAACCTATACCACCTGTAACTGCTAATTTCATGTTTGTTGGTATAGAATTTACTACTGCTTCTCTAACTTTAAATAAAGTTAATATTATAAATATGATACCTTCTGCAAATACAGCTGTTAAAGCTACCTGCCAAGGAACTTTCATTCCTATAACTACTGTGAATGCAAAGAATGCATTTAATCCCATTCCTGATGCTAGTGCAAATGGTAAGTCAGCTAAAAGTCCCATTAAGAAACATCCTAAAGCTGCTGATAAACAAGTTGCTGTAACTAATGCTCCTGCAGGCATTCCTGTCGCAGATAGTATATTAGGGTTGACAGCTATTATATACGCCATCGTTAAGAATGTAGTAACACCGGCTAATATTTCTCTCTTCATATTTACAGGTCTGTTACTGAAAAGTGGAAACAGTCTAGTTAATGGACTATTTACCTGTTCTGTTGTCTTCATTATAAACAACACCTCCTATTAAATTTTAAAAAAACGACATAGCTATCCTGCATGTCGTCATATAATCTGGAGTACTTAATTCAGTATCATAGTCAGCCCTTTTACGGTGGCTGGTAGAAACTTATGACCCATATTGTCAAAATTATATGATTACATTATTAATTTTTATTTAATTTCGTTTCTCCACATTTAATTATTTTATTTTATTTTTTATCCTTTGTCAATATTATTCCTCTTCTATTATTCGTCCTTTTTTGAAATATTTTATTATTATTCGCAAAAATATTCACATTACTTAAAAAATGTATCTTGTAAAGTGATTTTATTATAAATTTTTTTATTACAATTTTTTAACCTCTACTTAATTTTCTAAGAATTTTCAATTATAAATTAGTTTTTATATCTACAAAAGATTGTTTAAATTTTATTTATTTTTTGCTAAACAGTCTATCACTTTAAAAAATATGTGTTATAATTGTTTTTAGGGAAACTTTTTCTTAAGGAGGAATTTTTATAATGAAAATATCAGAAAGAATTGCAGAACTTCGTGTTCTAATGAAAGAAAAAAATATCGATGCTTATGTTGTTCCTACAGCAGATTTCCATCAGAGTGAATATGTTGGTGAACACTTCAAAGCTAGAAAATTTATAACAGGATTCTCAGGTAGTGCTGGTACTGCTGTTATAACAGCTGATGAAGCTAGATTATGGACAGATGGTAGATACTTCATACAGGCAGCAAAACAGATAGAAGGAACTGGTGTAGAACTAATGAAAATGGGTGAACCAGGATTCCCTACTTTAAATGAATACCTTGAAAGTGCACTTCCTGAAAATGGTGTTTTAGGATTCGATGGTAGAGTTGTAGCTACTGGTGAGGGTGAAGGCTATGAAGCTATAGTTAATGCTAAAAATGGATCAATAGTTTACGAATACGATTTAATAGATAAAGTATGGACAGATAGACCAGCTCTTTCTGAAAAACCAGTTTTTGAACTAGGTGTTGAATATACTGGAGAAACAGTTGCTTCTAAATTATCAAGAATAAGAGAAGAAATGAAAAAAGCAGGAGCTACTGTTCATATACTTACTACATTAGATGATATATGCTGGACATTAAATATGCGTGGAGACGATATAGACTTCTTCCCACTAGTATTATCTTATGCAGTAATAGAAATGGATAAAGTTATACTATACATAAATGAAGCTAAATTATCTGATGAAATAAAAGCTCATTTTGCAGCTGATGGTATAGAAATAAGACCATACAATGATATATACGAAGATGTTAAATCTATAGACGAAAAAGAAGTATTATTAATAGACCCAGCTAAATTAAACTATTCTTTATATAACAATCTTCCAGCTGGATGCAAAAAAGTAGCTGCTTCTAACCCAGAAATAATATTTAAAGCTATGAAAAATGACGTAGAAGTTGAAAACATGAAAAAAGCAAACTTAAAAGACTCTGTTGCTCACGTTAGATTCATGAAATGGGTTAAAGAAAATGTTAATAAAGAAGTTATAACTGAAATGAGCGCTTCTGACAAACTTGATGAATTCAGAAAAGAAATGGGTAACTTCATAAGACCAAGTTTCGAACCAATAAGCTCTTATGGACCACATGCTGCTATGTGCCACTACACATCTTCTCCAGAAACTGATGTTCAGTTAAAAGAAGGAGATATATTCTTAACAGATACAGGTGCTGGATTCTGGGAAGGATCAACTGATATAACTAGAACTTATGCTTTAGGTGAAATACCAGCTAAAACAAAAGAATTCTTCACATTAGTTGCTATAGCTAACTTACACTTAGGTGAAGCTAGATTCCTTCATGGAACAACTGGTATGGTTCTTGATATATTAACTAGAAAACCATTCTGGGATAGAGACCTTAACTTCAACCACGGTACTGGACATGGTGTTGGATACCTTCTAAACATACACGAAGGACCAGCTGGATTCAGATGGACTTACAGACCTCATGAAAGCCATACATTAGAAAAAGGTATGATAATAACTAATGAACCAGGTATATACTTCGAAGGTGAATTTGGTATAAGATTAGAAAATGAATTATTATGCTGCGAAGGAACTAAAAACGAATACGGACAGTTCATGCATTTTGAATCAATAACATTCGTACCATTTGACCTTGATGCTATAGATACATCAATAATGACAGCTCATGACAAAGAACTTCTTAACAACTACCACAAAGAAGTATTTGAAAAAGTATCTCCATTCCTTAACGATGAAGAAAAAGCTTGGTTAGAAAAATACACTAGAGCTATATAATTGTATATTTTTAACTAAGATACCCTACTTTGTGTAGAGTTTATAGATATTAAATATTAAAGAAGCTAAATTGGATTTTATTTCGTTTAGCTTCTTTTTTTATAAATTTTTATACTCTAAAATATAATTTTTATAAATATTTTCGTTTTTTTATCTTGTATAAAGAAGTTTTTTTCTGATTTTACTTCATTTTTTATTCATATTAAATTCAAGATGCTATTTTTTTGGGGCATACCCTACAATTCCCAAAATTAAGCCATTTCTTTTTAGCATAAATTTATTATAATGCTCTTTTACTATTAAGTATCACTTTTTATTAATTGATATCGATATTCTTTTGATTTTTAATAAACATTGAAATTTCAATAACTTTGTTCATTTTTAGGATTTGTCCAATTCATATTCTATTCACCCTTTCTTCGTTTGACTTTTAGTATCAACAATCGTAATCTATATTCATGAACAATTATATTCGCAAGAATTTAATAAATTTACAACTAAATACAAGGAGGATGATTACAGGTGTTTAAAGAAGAATGGAAATCAATCTTCAAAAACAAATTCCTAATTATTGTACTAATCGCGGTTGCATTTATACCGGCATTATACAATATTATATTCTTAAGTTCTATGTGGGATCCATATGGTAAAGTGGATAACCTTCCAGTTGCCATAGTAAATCACGATAAACCAGTAGAATATGAGGGAAAAACTTTGAAAGTAGGCGACGAATTAGTAGATAACCTAAAGGAAGACAAAAGTATGGACTTCCATTTTGTATCTGAAAATGATGCAAACGATGGAATAAAAGATGGTAAATACTATATGGTCGTAACAATACCTGAAAATTTCTCTAAAAATGCATCTACTCTTATATCTGATAATCCTAAAAAAGTAACTATAGATTATCAGACAACTGAAGGAAGAAACTTCATAGCAGCAAGAATGTCTGATTCTGCAATAACTGAAATGAAAACTCAGCTATCTTCTCAGATAACAGATATGTACGTTACAGCAGCTTTAGAACAGTTTGAAAAGGTCGGCGAAGGAATGACTACTGCTGCAGATGGAAGTGGCAAATTAAAAGATGGTAACGACAAGATTATAGAAGGTAATAAAACTATCACTACTAATCTTGATAAACTTGCTAAAAGCTCTATAACTTTCGCAAATGGTGCTGAAACTTTATCAGTAGGTTTAGACCAATATGTTGCTGGTGCTGTTGAGTTAAACAATGGTGCAAATCAGCTTAACAATGGTATTCAGACTTTAGCTGAAAAAGTTCCAGTATTAGCACAAGGAGTTGAAGCACTTTCTAATGGTGCTACAAAACTTGGTGACGGTGTTATGCAGTTCGTAGCAGGTATCACACAGTTAGACAATGGTGCTAAACAGTTAAATTCTGGACTTAATCAGTTAAATGAAAAAACTGCAAATCTTCCAGCACAGACTGCTGAATTAAACAACGGTGCTCAGCAGCTTGCATCAGGACTACAGAGTGCAGGTTCAATGACTGAGTCTCAGAAAAACGGAATGATAACTTATGTAAATAGCGTTGATGATTATCTTACTCAAGTTAATAATGCTTTAAATAATTTACCTTCTGGTTCAACTACTACTGATGTATCAGGCATAAAAAAATCACTTGAATCAATAGGAAAAGATTTAGCTACAATCAAAAGTGGTCTTTCTGGTTCTAGTGGAGATTCTTCAAGCTCTGGAGCTTCTTCATCTGATATAAAATCAGCTTACAACTCTGATACAGATGCTCATGCAGAAGCAGCTATTTCTGCAGCAGAGTCAAGTGGTGTTGAACTTACAGATGAACAGAAATCTGCTATAAGATCTGCTGTTAAAAGTAGTGGTGGAGAAACTTTATCTGAAGCAAGTAATATTTCTTCCGGAACAAGCAGTTCTGGTTCTGTAGATTCTTCAGTAATATCAGCACTTGAAGATGCTCAGTCTAATTTAGCTTCTGTAAGTGAAGGTTTAAAAGCATTAAGTGGCGGTTCTTCTAGTTCTCTTGCAGGTTTAGAAGCATTAAAAGAAGCTACAACTCAGCTTAAATCTCGGAGCGCTACAGCTACTCCAGGTATAATAAGTTCTATAAATGGACTTTATACTATAGGAACTTCTGCAGCTCCAGGTTCTGCAGCTATTGCAAATGGTACTTCACAGCTTGCTGCAAATATGCCTGTTCTTTCTAGCTCAATAAAAGCATTATCAGACGGAAGCGCACAGTTAGTAAATGGTACAGGTCAATTAGCTGCTAATGCACCTCTTTTAAATGCAGGTGCTCAGCAAGTAGCAAATGGTGGTAAAGAATTATCAGCTGCTGTTCCAACACTTTCAAGTGGTATATCAAGATTATCAAGCGGTTCTGCTGCACTTGCTGGAGGTACTTCAAAACTTGCTGCAAATGGACCAAAACTTACTTCTGGTGCAGGACAGTTAAAAGACGGTGCTCTACGGATATCATCTGGTAGTGGACAGTTAGCTGCAGGAAGTAATAAATTAGACGATGCTCTTCATCAGGTTAAAGATGGATTAGTAACTCTTACTGATTCATTAAAATCAGGTGCAGATAAAATAAAAGATACTAATACTGGAGATAGCGCTGCAAATGCAATAGCAAGACCTGTTAAGATTAGCCATACTGATGTTGATAAAGTACCTAACAACGGTACTGCTATGGCTCCTTACATGCTATCAGTTGCATTATTCATAGCTCCTATAACAATCAACATGCTTTACGATACATTCAATCCTAAGAAGAGACCATCTTCAGGAATTGCATGGTGGGCAAGTAAAATGTCTGTATTAGGACTTGTAGCTGTGTTATCAGCTTCAATAGTATTCTTTGCATTAACAGGTATGCTTGGATTAAAACCACTTTACCCTGCTAAAACACTAGCATTCTTGATATTAACGTCCTTGACCTTCACGTCACTCGTTACATTATTCAACTTACTGCTAGGAAAAATAGGAGCCTTCTTAATGTTAATCTTCATGATTTTACAGCTAGGTGGTTCTGCAGGTACTTATGCTATACAGCTTTCAAACAAATTCTTTATGGGTATAAGTCCATATCTTCCTATGACTTATACAGTAAGTGGTTTAAGACAGTTAATATCTATAAGAGGCGACGTAACAGCTCAGGTTGCTGTTCTTATGGGAATTTTAATTGTAACTAATCTACTTATAATTTTATTCTTCCATATGAAGAAAAAATCTTACCCAACTAAAGTATTTGATGGAAATGTTTTAGCTGACGAAAAATAATTTTTGACAATATATAATTTAATAAATGTAAATATTTAAGAGATAAATAGATGATTTAGAGAAAAAAAGGCTATTGCAATTAATGCAATGGCCTTTTTAAGTGAGTAATCACAATTATTTCTATACTATTCTTTTTCTTTTATATGCAGCCATTGCAATTGTATATGATTCTAAAAGTAACGCTACAGATCCAATTACAAGTGCTACAGAGAAAGGAACAACATTAAGACTAGCAAAATCACTTACATTAGCAATCGCAGCCCCAGCAAACATAGGTGCCATAAACCCTATTATAGCTATTAATCTTCCCTTAATCCCTCCAAAACCTATATGAGAAGGGATTATTATTGAAATTGTAAGTATCGCACAGAATATACCCATTCCTGCTAATTCAAGTATTCCATTTATTCCCATAGTTCCTACTACACTACCTGTCTTAGCAATATTTCTTGCAAAGATTACCACAAAGAATAGAACAACGCCTAATAGAACACCTGCAAGTCCAAGTAGATATCTAGATTTTATATATTCCTTCTTTTCAACTGGAAGGTATCCAATCAAAATATCTATATTGCTCATTTCTTCATATGCCATAACCATATATGTAAAAATATATGCCATAAGATTTATTATCATTAATAAGTATACGCTGTTTGCATCTGCTCCGTTCATCTTCTTAGTTCCTTCACTTACAAAGAAACCTGCTACCACAACCGCAAAAATACTTATCATTGCAAACTTTTTAATTGCATTTAAGTTTTTTAAACTCATCTTAGTAAGATTTATAATATTTCTCATGTCCTTACCCCCTTATATAGAATTTTAAAATCTCTTCTATCTTTGGTCTTGAGTAAACTGCTTCTTCTCCTAATAATTCAAACAATCCGTTGTAATCATTAGTAAGACCTTCAAATCCAAAATCATTCTTATTTATACTAACAAAATATTTCTTTGTTTCTTCATTTAATAAATCTAATCTTCCTTTGACAATTTTATGAGATTCTATTACGTCTTCTCTATATCCTTTTAAGAAAATCTTTCCGTCCTCGATAAATGCTATACTATCGCATATATCTTCTAAATCTGATGTTATATGAGTTGAATAGAATACTGTAAGTTCATATTGCTCCATCATCTCCTGTATTATATCCATAACATCATCTCTGACAACAGGATCTAAGTTTGCAGTTGGCTCGTCCATTATAAGAATTTCTGGCCTGTGAGATAGTGCCATAACAATCTCAAACTTTTTCTGCTGCCCTTTTGAGCAGTCTTTGTATGTCTTTGTTTCAGTTAACTCTAGTCTATTCATCAGATTTTTGTATAAATCCTCATCCCAACTACTGTAGAAACTAGATATACTGCTTTTTATAGATTTTAATGTTGTTTCAGCCATAAACCCTGATTTATCTCCAACATATCCTATTTTTTCCTTTATATCTAATTCTTTTCCATTAAACTCTCTGTCAAATATCTTTATACTTCCACTGTCTTTTTCTATAAATTCCATTATAAGATTTATAGTAGTAGTCTTTCCTGCTCCATTCTTACCTACAAACCCTGTTATTAATCCTTTTTCTATCTCAAAATTATCTATACTTAAATTGAAATCACCTAAGTTTTTCTTTAATCCTTTTATTTCTATAGCATTCATAAATTACACCTCCTCATAAATACTCTTGAATATCTCTATTCCCTCATCTAATGTAAGACCTATTGCCTTTGCCTGCCTGATTATATCTTCAAGCTTGTTTTCTATCTCGTACATTGTTATCTCTTTTATTCTGTCCTGATTTTTTTCAGATACAAAAGTACCTTTTCCCTGTACAGTTTCCAAAAATCCTTCTTTTTCTAATTCTTCATAAGCTCTCTTTGTCGTTATTATGCTGACTTTTATCTCCTTAGCCAATGTTCTAATTGACGGTAACATCTCACCTGGTTTTATATCTCCACTCAAAATCTGAGCTTTTATCTGACTTTGAATCTGTTCGTACAGAGATAGCTTTGATCTATCGTCTATTATTATGTTCAATACTATCCCTCCTTTTTTAGATTGTGTATATACTGTATATATTATCTATATACACATAATAACACTGTATATAAATTCTGTCAACTGTATATAAAAACAAAAAGGACATATAGTGTGTCTTATATGCTCCAGGCAATCAAGTTGCATTGTCGCTATATAAGACACACATACACGTCCTTTTATTTAATCGAACAAAATTTATCTAATTTTTATTTTTTAATTGAAAAGATTTGGATTCACCGCTTTATCTCCACCTATTATTATATAGTTTTTATCTTTGTTAGCATTTAAGTAATCTCTTGTATCATTATCTAAAGAGTTTGCCTTTGTAAGTAATATAGGTGAATGTTCTTTTCCTGCATAATAGCTTACAGATAATGAATCTGCAAATGATTCTCCACTTGCAACAAATATAGTCTTAGAGTTTGCGAAGAATCTTTCTGCTATTTTCTTAGATGTATCATATCTATCTTCACCCGCAACTCTTTCTACTTTTGTAAATAATTTTTCAATGTCTGATCCAACAGCTTTAGTTCCTCCTACTACTATTGCATCTTTTATTTTATATTTGTTTAAGAAGGCTTTTACTTCTTTAGGAACATTATTTCCGTTCACTAATATTACCGGTATTCCTTCTTTTGATGAGAAAGAAGCTATTGATACAGCATCCGGATAGTTTCTACCATCTGCTATTATAACTTTTCCTTTATTTCCACGTTTAGCTATAGTTTCTTCTGCAACTTTTATAGCTGTTTCATATCTATTTTCTCCAGCAAATGCTGATACTACTGAAGATTTTGACTCTGCAAATTTTTTGATTTTATCTTTATTTGCTTTTGATATTGAATTTCCACCAACAAATACTATTTCTTTAGCGCCTAATCTATTTATTTCTGCTAATATTTTGTCTATGTTATTATCATTTATTAATAGTATAGGACCATCACCTTTTCCTGCTAATGCTGCTGAACTTAGTGCATCTGGGAATTTTTCACCTGATACTAGGTATACTTTCTGTGATGAAGAGTATACTTTCTGGCTTATATCTACAGATGTATCGTATCTATTTTCACCAGCTATTTTATCAACTACTTCAACTTTTACACCTTCATCTGGTTTTTCTTCTTCCTGTGGTTTTTCAGGAGTAGATGGTATTGAAGGAACTGATGGTTCTGACGGAGCTTTATAGATTATTTCGTATGTATCTCCATCTTTTTCAAAGTTTAAATGATTACTATTACTAGTATATAGCTTTGTTATCATATCTACATAGTCATTACTCTTTTGGAATGCTGTAGGATGTAATGATTTTAAACTATATGGAAGATTTACTTCTTTTAGTAGACATTCTTTAAATGCATTTTCTCCTATTGTCTCTACACCTTCATGTAATACTAATTTTTTAGTTGTTCTCCATTTTTTATTATTTGCAAATGCTTGTTCTCCAATAGTTTTTACACTTCCTGGTATTTCAATACTTTCTAATCTAGTTGAAGCAAATGCTAAATATTGTATTTCTTTTACTGTATTTGGTATTTTTATCTGTTTTAAAACTGTACCTACAAATGCAGACTGTCCTATTACTTCAACACCGTTTGGTATTGTTACACTTGTAAGTGATGTGTTTCTAGCGCATATTCCCTCTGGAACTGTCTTCATAGAATTTGATAATTTTATACTAGTCATATCTGTATTAACAGAGAATGCCCCTGCTCCAACTTTTATTACAGAATCTGGTATAGATACACTTATTAAAGTATTTCCGTTGAATGCTTGTAATCCTATTTCTCTTAATTTGCTAGGTAGTTTTATAGTTTTTATGCGATTGAATCTAAATGCACCTTCATCTATTTTTGTTACAGAATCTGGTATAGATACACTTAATAATCCATTTGGCGATTTTACTGTATCAGTACCCATTATTACACCATCTGTTGTTTCAAATGCCTGTTTACCTATTTCAGTTATATTTTGACCTTTATCATTTTTTTCTGGTATAACTAAATATTTATTTGTTTTGAATTTTTCTTTACCTTTTTCACTGTATCCAGTTATAACTGTTCCATTAAAAGTAAAATCATCTACATTATATTTCATTTCATCTTTTATTTTTAGTTCATCTATGGCCTTCTGCAGACTATTTTTAGCAGCATCTATTTCCTTTTGATCTTTACTCTTATCTAAAGTTGATTGAGCCTTTGCTTTTTCATCCATAAGATTTTTCCAAGATTCTGATGTATATAATGTTTCTTTTAAATCTCCTATACTAGAAATTAGTTTTCTAAGGTCTGTTTTATTTACTCCATCTGTAAGAACCGCCAAAGCATCACTTAATTTATTAAGTTGCTCATTAATCTGTGCTTGAGTAGAATCTTCTTTTTCAAATACAGCCTTTGCATTATTCAGAACGTTTTCAAATACATTCCATTTTTCAGAATTATATTCACTAGGATTTAATTTATTAGCTTCTTTTATTTCTTTATATAATTCTTCTCTATTTACAGTTTCACCTTTTAATATGAATTTGTGATAATCACTCTTAGTTTGTATATAAGTTTCTTCTGTTAAATGTTTTGGATTTCTTGTATATAAAGAAACTTTATTATCATCAATTTCATCTCTATTTTTCTGATCTTTAAATACCTCTCCCAATAATTTAAATATACTATATGGAAGATGAACTTCTTTTATTCTATTTCCAGAAAAACTGTAGTTATCTATCTGTATTAATTCAACATCATCTGAAAATTCAAGTTTACTTATTTCGTTTCCTTGGAATGAGGCATTCCCTATTCTTAATACTGAAGCTGGTATGTATAAGCTTGTTATTTTGTTTCCTTTAAATGCTTCTGAATCTATAAATTTAACATAGTTAGGTATACTTAAAGATGATATATTATTTCCTGAAAATGCTCCTGCATCTATTACAAAGTCTTTTTTACCATCTAAATCACTAGGGAAAGTTATTCCTTCTATTCCCATATTTTTAAATGCTTCTTTTCCAATACCTTCAACTAATTTTTTAGAACCATCTGTATTTTCGACATATTTAGGAATTGCTATTGTTTTAGTTTTTTCTAGTTTTTCTTTTCCTGAGTCAGTTAGTCCTGTTATACCAAAGTACTGCCCATCAGTTGCTGTGTATGCACATTCTCCAGAAGTAAAGTCTTTTGATGTCCATTTTATATCTGATTTTTTTAGATTTAAAGTAACTTTTATTTTGTATTTATTCTTTATTTTATTGAAGTCCTCATGATTAGGTAAATCTATAAATTTTCCTTCTATAATTATTGTTTCTTCACCATCTTTTAAATTGCTTAAATCCCATTCTATTCCTTCATTTTCTTCTATTGGCATATTATCTTGAGCTACTAATAACTTTACTCTATTTTTTAATATTTGTTTTATTTCATCCTCATTATAGGAATTTACATCTATTTCACCAAGATTTAAGTTAATAGTTTTTTCAGATGCATTTCTTGTTGGAATAACTATTGTTACTTCTCTATTATATGGAATATTTAACAATTCACATTCAAGAAAAGTGTTTTCATATATCAACAATTTCTTTCCTTCTTTAGATATTGTATATTCTCTCAAACCAGTACAATATTGAAATACATTATTTCCCACATATTCTAAATTAGGTCCAAAGTTTATTTTTCCAGGAAGGTTTTGATTTTGTTCTTTTCTACTAGCAGAAAAAGCTCCTTGCTCTATTCTTTTTAATGAATTAGGTAATTCTATATTCTTTAATGTAGGAATTTTGGCAAATGCATTTCTTCCTATTTCTTCTAATCCTTCATTAAATTTAACTTCTGCTAATTTTGTTCCAGAAAAAGCAGCCATACCTATACTTTTTATTGTTGAGCTAAACTCTACATTTTTTAAATTACCACAATTTGCAAATGCAGATGCTCCTACATTCTCTAAACCTTCATTTAATATAACTTTTTTAATAGTTGTATTCTTTATAAAAGCATTTTTCCCTATCGAAGTAACTGTCACACCATCTATTTGTTCAGGAATAATAATGACCTCTGTATCTGTTCCTAAATACTTACTAATCGTTCCTGTCTCTTTATCAAACTCAAACTGATCAGATGGAGTTGGTGTTGTTACCCCCCCCATTTTGATTAGAATCTATATTTTCTACTTCTGTTCCAGTCGTATTTCCAGACACAACCTCATTTTGTTCAATTGAAGATTCTAAACCTTCAACATCAGCAAACACATCCACATGACTCATAGAAAGTCCTAATGCTACAGCCAATGCTATTGATAATGATTTCTTAAACATTAAAACACCCCCATATTATAAATTAAAATAAATCGTGTCAATTCGAGTATATCATATAAAATATTACTTAAGTTTATATTACGCTATACTATTTATATATATACATATAGATAAAATCTATATTTTTTTATTAGATTATAGAAAAAGTATAGTTATTAAACTATTTTTGTATCTTTCTTCTTATTTATTAGA
The DNA here is from genome assembly GCF_047807365.1 of Peptacetobacter sp. AB800. Classification (NCBI taxonomy): domain Bacteria; kingdom Bacillati; phylum Bacillota; class Clostridia; order Peptostreptococcales; family Peptostreptococcaceae; genus Peptacetobacter; species Peptacetobacter sp. AB800. The sequence continues at coordinate 25,882 of NZ_JBLOUI010000027.1, forward strand.
CAATTTTATAATTTACTGCATAAAAATACCCTAGCTTATTGGAATTTCTCCAATAAGCTAGGGTAATCTATTTTCATGTGGGGCATTTTTTATTCGCTAAGTAATGCTTTCTGCCAGTCTGCTTCCTTAAATCCTATAAGAACTGCTTCTCCTGCATCAAATATAGGTCTTTTTATAAGCATCCCATCAGAAGCTAGTATATCAAGAAGTTTGTCATCTGATTCAACCTTTACAACGTCTTTTAAATTAAGTTCTCTATACTTTTTACCACTAGTATTGAAGAATTTTTTAATTTCAAGACCACTTCTTTTATACATTTCCTCTAATTCTTCTCTTGTAGGTGGTTCTTTTACAACATCCACCTCTTCAAATTCTATTCCATTTTCTGATAGCCAAGCCTTGGCTTTTCTAACTGTAGATCATCTATTATATCCGTATAATTTCATAACATTTCCTCCAAATAAACAATTTCATTATTTATATAATCTATACATACCCTATTGTACTATAGATTAAACAAATACAAAATAATTAATATTTAATAATTATCTATATGTTTAAATGTTATTAATCATATCTCTTCTTTTAAAGAAATTTTTTACTCATTTAATTTATTCTCAAAATCTTATTTACAATTTATAAGCTCTTCCATAGTCATTTTTACATCGTTGCTTTTCATAATCAAAGACATAACTGCAATATCATCGCAGTATTTTAGTGTTTCTGCTGCATTTGAAGAATCTATTCCTCCGAGTGCTACAACCTTGACTTTTGTTAATTCTCCGCCCATTTTCAAAAGTTCAAGTCCCCTTGGTTTTAACCCTTCTTTGCATTTTGTTTCATATATATGTGAAAGTGTAATATATGAAACTTTTACACCATATTTACTGCAAAGTTCTTCCATTTCAGCTACTTCGTCCGCACTATGTAGAGAAAGTCCTATCTGTTTTTCAATCTTAAAATTATACCTCTCTTCTAACTTCTCTTTAAATAGCCAAAATGGAAGGTGTATTCCATCGCAGTCGGTGTCTTCATAAGCTTTGAACTTACTGTTTATTATAATAGATGTTTTTTTTCTTACATCAACTGGAAGAGATTGAGATATTTTTTCATAAATACAAATTACCTCTTCATCAGTTAAATCTTTTTCTCTGATAATTATATTATCTACTCCATTTATACAAGCTTCTTTGATTCTATCAAAGTACTCTTGCTCGCTGCATAGAGTCCTATTTGTAATTAAATACAAATTTATCACTACCTTTATTTCTGGCTTCTAGCTGTATAATCAAATCTTTCCCAGTCTTTGAATACATGCTGATAGCCAATTTCTTTTAACATTGCTGTAACTTCAGGCACTTCGCAGTCGTGATTTGGTTCAAACTGCGCTGTATCGTGTTCATTCTGAGAATGTCCACCTACATCAGTAGACACACCTGCACTTAGTTTAGTTACACCAAATGGTATTATATGTTTTCTTGTTTCTAAGTTTTCTCTAGTAGATACGTTTAATCCTGCATGAGGGTCAAATAATCTCATAACTAACATAGCCTGAACCATATTAGTATCAGTTACTTCCATTATTCCTTCAAAGCATCCTTTGAAAGGTCTTATTCTAGGTGCAGAATAAGATAATTCAATATATGGATAATGATCTTTTAAATATTCTCCATGAAGTATAGTAAAGAATGCATCTGTTCTCCATTTATAAAGTCCTAAAAGTGCTCCTAAAGTAAGGGTTCTCATACCTGCTTTTGCCCCTCTTTCAGGTGCATCTAATCTCCATTTGTAGTTGGCTTTTGGTCCTTTTATATGTACTTTTTTGTACATTTCTTCATTATATGTTTCCTGATATACAGTAAGACCTTCTGCTCCATTTTCTACTAAATGTTTGTATCCTTCAACACTCATAGGATATACTTCTATCCCTATTGAAGGGAAGTATTTAGTAGCTAAGTTTACAGCCTCTCCTATATATTCAATGCTAGACATTTTTTCGCTTTCTCCAGTAAGTATTAATATATGTTTAAATCCCTGTTCAGCTATTGCCTGACATTCTTTATCTATTTCTTCCATGTTTAATTTTTTTCTCTTGATTCCACTGTGGCAATTGTATCCGCAGTATACACAGTGGTTTTCACAGTAGTTTGCTATATACATAGGAGTATATAAAGTTAATGCTCTACCAAAATTCTGTATACTTATTCTATGTGCTTTCTGAGCCATAGCTTCTAAGTGTTTTTCTGCTGTTGGAGATAATAAGTTTAGAACATCTTTATGGTCTAATTTATCCTTTTCTAAACTTCTTAAAACATCATAGTCTGTTACATTTTCCCAATATTTATCAAAATCAAAGTCCTTATACTGTTCTATTACTTCATAGAAACTCATTTCTTATCGCCTGCTTTCTTATTCTTAATTTCCCTATTTATTTAAGTTTCCTAAAAATCCTGTTAATGGTGATGATGCATTAGCATATTCTGAAACTGCACCTGTTTTAGCTAAGTATGCAGCTCTTCCTCCCTCAACTGCTAATTTAAATGCTTTTGCCATTTCAACTGGATCTCCTGCAGATGCTATAGCAGTATTTACTAAAACTGCATCAGCTCCCATTTCCATAGCTTCCATAGCCTGAGATGGTTTACCTATACCAGCATCTACTATTATTGGTATATCTAATTCTTCTATCATTATTCTTATCATTTCTTTCATCTGAAGACCTCTGTTAGATCCTATAGGAGCTCCAAGTGGCATAACAGCTGCTGCACCTGCTTCTATTAATCTTCTTCCTGCATAAAGGTCTGGAGTCATGTATGGTAATACAACAAATCCTTCATCAGCTAAAACTTTAGTAGCTTTTATTGTTTCTTCGTTGTCTGGAAGTAAGTATCTCATATCTGATATAACTTCTATTTTTATAAAATCTCCACATCCCATTTTTCTAGAAATTCTAGCTATTCTTATCGCTTCTTCTGCATTTGTAGCTCCTGAAGTATTTGGAAGTATTGTCATATCTTTAGGTATGTAAGTAAGTATATTTTCTTCTTTGTTTCTTTCGTCTAAGTCTACTCTTCTAAGAGCCATTGTTATTATTTCACTTCCACTAGCTTCTATAACTTTTGGAAGCATATCATTTGAGCCGTATTTTCCTGTTCCTATTAGAAGTCTGCTATCAAATTCATGTCCTTTTAATACTAATTTATCCATTTTTTATTCCCCCTATTTTTAGATTACTTTCAATAATCTTTTTTATAATAAAATAATAAAATTATTCGCCATCTACTAGTATCTGTACTACTTTATTTGCCATGTGATTTGCACAAATCGAAACTCTAGGAGCCATTAATCCATCTCCTTCTTTAGCTTCATTTACAAAATCTCCACAAATATAAAACTTATCTCTTATTTTTTTAGTCTGTATTATGTTTGAATCATAGTATCCAGCCATTCCTGAAGAAGCAACTAGATACTTATCTCTCATGTGTATCAATACATAATTGCTTATTTCTGCCTTGCAATTTGGATTGTCAAAGGCCTCTACAATAATATCTGCTTCAGAAAATAACTCCATATTTTCCTTGCTTATTTTTTCATTTACCAAAGTTATATCTACAAAAGGATTTATTCTTTCAATATTTTCTTTTGTAGCCTCAGTTTTGAGTTTGCCAATATCATTTATGAAATAATTCTGTCTATTTAGGTTTGAAGGCTCTACAACATCAAAGTCTGCAAGTATTAATTTTCCTACTCCAATTCTTGCAAGGGAACTGGCTATATTAGAGCCAAGTCCCCCTAATCCAAGAATTGCAACCCTTCCTTTTTTCAAAGCCTGATGAACATTTGGCGTATGTCTAGCAGTTAAAAGAGCTTCAAATTCTTCAAGAGTAGGTTTCTTACCTTTTTGAATAAGTACTACTCTATCATTCTCTTTTAATACCTTATCCTCTATTGGGAATCCATTTACAATTATTACATCACAAAGTTTGTTGTATTCATTTTTTAATTCTTTGGCAGTTATACCTTCTTTAGCAGATATTTTCTTTTCATTTAGAAAAATATCCATTATTTTTAACCGCCTCCAACGAAAGCTATTAATTCCACCATAGCTTCTTTATCTGGTATATAAGTATCGTATTCAGATTCGTCTACTATTTTCATATCTATCTCAACAACTACTCTGTTTCTGTCTATTTTGTAGTTTTCTAGTATCTGAGAAACAGTAGTACCTTCTGGAAACTGTACTTCTTTTCCATTAACTTTCATATATTGCACCTCCATTTCGTTGCAATATTTTATTTATATAAATTTATATCTTAGTCAAATACTAAATCCACTTCTTCACCGTTGAATATTTTATTAACTGTTCTAAGTGCACACATTTTTCCGCACATAGTACAACTATCTTCGTGTTCTGGTTTAGAAGAATCTCTGTATTTTCTTGGTTTTTCTGGATCTAATGCTAATTCGAACATTGTAGCCCAGTCTAATTCTGCTCTGGCTTTAGACATAGCATTATCCCATTCTCTAGCACCTTTTATTCCTTTTGCTATATCTCCTGCATGTGCAGCAATTTTTGTTGCAACTATACCTTCTTTCATATCATTTAAATCAGGTAATCTTAAGTGTTCTGCTGGAGTAACGTAGCATAAGAAGTCTACACCTTTAGATGCTGCAAGTGCTCCACCTATTGCACTAGTTATGTGGTCGTATCCTGGAGCAACATCTGTTACTAGAGGTCCAAGTACATAGAATGGAGCTTCATGACATAATTTTTTTTCTAACATTACGTTAGCTTCTATTTCGTTTATTGCCATGTGTCCTGGTCCTTCTATCATAACCTGTACATTTCTCTCCCAAGCTCTCTTAGTAAGTTCACCTAAGTTTATAAGTTCCTGTATCTGAGCATAGTCAGTAGCATCTGCTATAGAACCTGGTCTACAAGCATCTCCTAAGCTTAGAGTAACATCGTATTTTTCGCATATATCAAGTATTTTATCGAAGTTAGTTAACATAGGGTTTTCTTTATTATTCATATACATCCATCCAAATAATAAAGAACCTCCTCTTGATACTATATGAGTTAATCTCTTATCTTTAGCTATTCTATCTCCTATTTCTTTAGTAAGACCTGCGTGTATTGTCATAAAGTCTACACCGTCTTTTGCATGCTGTTCTATAACCTGTAAGAACTGCTCTTCTGTTATTTTTACTAATGCAGTTTCTGTAAATCCAACAGCATCATACATAGGAACAGAACCTATCATTGCTGGAGATATTTCTACTACTTTTTCTCTGAATTCTCTTGTTTTACCATAGTTACTAAGATCCATTATAGCTTCTGCTTTCATTTCTATAGCAGTTTTAACTTTTTCTAATTCCCGGTCTATATCTTTACAGTCTCTTGATATACCAAGGTTTACGTTTATTTTAGTTTTTAACCCTTTACCTATACCTTCTGGGCTAAGTGATTTATGGTTTTTGTTGGCTGGGATAACAACTTTCCCCTGAGCAATTAATTCTCTTAATTCCTCTACGTCCATCATTTCTTTATCGGCAACTATTTCCATTTCTTTAGTTATTATTCCTTTTTTAGCTGCGTCAAGCTGTGTAGTGTAAGTCATACAAATACCTCCATTTTTTATATTGAAAGCAATTTTTGCCCTCTTTTCGTTATTTTTTGCAAATAAAAAAGTGCTTCCCTTACTTAGGAAAGCACTTTCATCTTCTCTGTTATACTAGTTTTGTACTTTTTATTCGTTGTACTCAAACTTTTACTTTATTGAAAATTTTCTACTAGCTTCCCTTCGCAAGCATTATCTTGATCAGGTGTTTAGGGTTTGTAAGTTTTTGGCTTTCTCTCTCAGCTGACCTTATTTCAGCGCCCCTAGCATCGATATTATGTTTTTAACACTTCACTTAATAAATTGTGAATACTTTTCCATTTGATTTGAGTATATCATAACAATTTGAATTGTTCAAACATTTTATTTTTTGATTTATAAAACTTTACTATAAAATACTCAAAATCTATTCATAAAAAATATCAAATCTTTAGCTTTAATTTAAGTATCTATTAATTAGCTTTGTCTTCTTTATGCCAGTATTCAACATTTTCTAATCCTTCTATTCCATCAACAAAGAATTCTGGATCTTTTATACCAGCTTTTTTCTGTCTAGTATAGTCTTCTAAAGCTATATATGCATATTTTCCTAATTTAGCGATAACTATCATGTTGATGATTGCCATAAATGCCATGAATAAGTCAGCTAAATCCCAAACAACCTGAAGTTTTGCTATTGATCCGAAGAATACCATACCACAAACTAAAACTCTGTATACATTTAAAGCTCCTTTGCTTTCAGTTACGAACTGTATATTAGATTCTCCGTAGTAGTAGTTACCAACTATTGAACTGAATGCAAATAAGAATATACATACTGCTAAGAATATTCCACCTACTGGTCCTATATGAGCAGTAAGAGCTTCCTGAGCTAAAGCTATACCTTCATTTCCACTTGTTGCATATCCATTGTAAAGTAATACCATAAATGCTGTACAAGAACATATTATTATAGTATCTGTAAATACACCTAATGTCTGGATTAATCCCTGTTTAACTGGATGAGAAACTTCTGCTGTTGCAGCTGCATTAGGAGCAGAACCCATACCTGCTTCATTAGAGAATAGACCTCTCTTAACACCAGTTAAAAGAACTGTCATAAATCCTGCACTTGTTCCAGCTATCATCTGTCTTGGTTTGAAAGCATCTGCAACTATTGTAGCTATAAGTTCTGGGAATTTTCCTATGTTTAAAACAACTATTCCTATAGCAACTAATATATACATACCAGCAAATACTGGAACTATTACTTCTGAAACTTTAGCAACTCTGTGTACTCCACCGAATATTACAAGTGCTGTAAGAACTGCTAAAACTATACCTATTACCATATATTCAACATGGAATACATTGTTAAAAGCTAATGATAAAGTATTTGACTGAACAGAGTTAAATACGAATCCGTAAGTTATACTTATTAATATTGTGAATATTATTCCTAACCATCTCATGTTAAGCCCCTGTTCAATGTAGTAAGCTGGACCACCTTTGTAAGCTGTTCCATTTTTAACTTTGTATATCTGAGCTAATGTACTTTCAACGAAACTTGATGCAGATCCTATTAACGCCATTATCCACATCCAGAATATTGCACCTGGCCCACCACCTGCTATTGCAAGTGCTATACCAGCTATATTACCAGTACCAACTCTTGATGATGTACTTATACAGAATGCCTGGAATGAAGATATCTTTCCTTCTTTCTTAGCATTTTTGTTAGCATTACCATCTGTTAATAGTTTAAACATTTCTTTGAAATATCTAAACTGCACGAATTTTGTTCTAAAAGTAAAGTAAATTCCTAAAACTACAAGCATTATTATTAAAACATAAGACCATAAATAGTTATTAAGAACTCCTACCATAGAGTATAAAGAATCAAATATCGCCTGCATAAACTACCTCCCCTTATAATACTTTAAATTTATTCTATTATTAAAATTTTATTTCTTCATTCAATTTTAAAATAATTGAAAGATATTTATTTTAATTATTCATTTATTATGATTATAAACAAAATTTACACAATTTACAACACTTTTTTGAAATTTTAACTCTATTTTTATTCAATTATCTAATTAACAAGTAAATTGCATTTTTATATATTTATTATTCAATTATGATAACGTTATTTCTTTACTTAATAAAGTTTTAACAGGAAATTGCTTTCTTTGTTTAAAAAATATTTATCTATAAAAACTATTGAATTATCATTTGAAAAGTACTATGATAGATTCTGTTCTTGCGTAAGTTTTAAACAATAACTTTAAATGTAAATAGTTAACCCAATCTATACTATTTACTAAGAAAATTAATTTTTTAATTAGCATTAAAAAAAATAGTTTACACAGGAGGATTTATTATGAATTTTCAGCAGATAATTTCAATCCTTATCTTTGTATGTGTAATGGCAGCAATAATATCAGAAAAAGTAAATAGAACAGTAGCAGCTCTATCTGGAGCTATATTAATGGTATTAACTGGTATTCTTACATTAGATAAAGGACTTGAACACGTTGATTTCAACACTATAGGTGTTCTTATCGGTATGATGCTTTTCGTATCTGTTATTAAAAACTCTGGATTATTCGAGTATATAGCAATATGGACAGCAAAAAAAACAAAGGGTGATCCTTGGAAGATAATGATTTATTTCATGATAGTTACAGCAGTTCTATCAGCGGTATTAGACAACGTTACAACAGTATTACTTATTGGACCTATGACAATAGTTGTAACTCAGCTATTAGGAGTAAATCCTGTACCTTTCTTAATGACACAGATATTAGCTTCTAATATGGGTGGTACTTCAACTCTTATAGGGGACCCACCAAACATCATGATTGGTAGTGCAGCAGGTCTTAGTTTCGTAGATTTCTTAACACACTTAGGACCTGTAGTTATAGTTATACTAGCAGTTACTATAATCTGCTTTAAATTTATTTACGGAAATAAGCTTGTAGTAGATGAGGCAGCAAAAGAAACTATAATGAATCTTGATGAGAAAAAATCAATTCAGGATAGAGTTCTTCTTAAAAAGAGTATCGTTATGATAATATTCACATTAGTTGGATTTGTTTTCCATTCTAATTTAGGAATAGAATCTTGTGTTGTAGCTATTACAAGTGCAGTTATAATGCTTTTAATCGGTAAACAGGATGTAGATGAAATATTTGCAAGTATAGAATGGTCTACTATCTTCTTCTTCGTAGGTTTATTTATAGTAGTTGGAGGTCTTGTTGAGTCAGGAGTAATAGGATCTTTAGCAGAATTAATAATAAATGCTACAGAAGGACACATAGTAGCTACTACAATGATAATACTATGGTTATCAGCTATAATTTCAGCATTCCTTGATAATATACCTTTCGTTGCAACACTTATACCACTTATTTTAACAATGCAGGCTAACGGAATAGATGTAACACCATTATGGTGGGCTACTTCTCTTGGTGCTTGTCTTGGTGGTAATGGATCACTTATCGGTGCATCTGCCAACGTTGTATTAGCGGGAGTTAGTGAAAAACACGGTCATCCTATAACTTTTGGATACTTCTTAAAGATAGGATTCCCTTTAATGATATTATCAGTAATTATATCAACTGCATACCTACTTATAGTTTTCTAGTAATAGATAGTATTTTATTATTGTGAAAATCTTAATTGTTGTTATATAATATTATTAAAGGAGTAGTGATTTATATGGATTTAAATACTTTTGAAGCTGATTCAATTGAGCTTCTACTTAGACAGCTTGGAGCAACAGAAATTAAAAAAGTAAGAGGTATATTATACTTTATAGAGTTTGATATAGACGAAAACCTTCAGGTTTCTTATTGCTACAATATAAACAAAAAAGGAAAATACTTCCTTCAGAGAATAAACCCATACCCAATATCAGAAGGTGTATTCGAAACTGAAAGAGAGGTAGTAACTTTTATAACTAAGGATTTAAAGAAATTCAAAAATGCTAAAAATAGTAGCAACTTCAAAAAATTCTTAGAAATAACAAACAAAGTCAATAAAATGACTGATACAATAGAATATCTTTTCTTAAACTACAATGTAGATGGAGAAGATATGGATACTCTAAATAGAGAACTTGACGATATCAGCACAACTGTTGATGCAATAGAAAATAATGCAAAAGAATTAATCAAGTAGGGGCTAACTTGTAGCCCCTCTCACACCACGGAGCGTGCCGTTCGGCACTCCGCGGTTCAATTTCATATAATAATCTAAGCAACTTATTAATCCTCTTTTAGT
>NZ_JBLOUI010000028.1:0-32230 GCF_047807365.1 Peptacetobacter sp. AB800
AGGATACACCTGTTCCCATTCCGAACACAGAAGTTAAGCTCTCTATCGCTGATGGTACTTGGGGCGAAGGCCCCTGGGAGAGTAGGACGTAGCCACGTAATCTTTTTTTATTTGTAGAAAATAAAAAATAGTATTTTTATAAGATTGTTAATAAAATATTATATGTTTATTGATACTATGTAAAAATATAATATTAAAACGATAAAAAGCTTATATATTAAAATGATTAATAATCATAACTCTCCAATTAAGGAGAGTTATTTTTTTTTGAAAATTTCAAAAAAATCACTTATTTATTAATAAATTTAAAAATAAAAGTAAAAAGCCGTTTAATTAGTGTTATAATAAACAAGACACTAAAAAAAATACTATTTACTTTATTTTTGAAAATAAAAATGATATTATTATAGGAAAGTGGGAAAATAATTCTTTATAAAAGAAGATATTTACCTTAGATTTATATAGTGGAGTCTAATATTTTTAGATAAGGTTAAAAGTGATATTATCAATATAAGAATAAATAAGGAGGAATAATCTGATGACTAAAAAGTTTAATAAAATACTTGTAGCTAACAGAGGCGAAATAGCTATAAGAATATTTAGAGCATGTTCAGAACTTGGAATAAAAAGTGTAGGTATATATAGTAAAGAAGATAAATATGGATTATTCAGAACTAAAGCTGACGAATCTTACTTAATAGGAGAAGGAAAAGGTCCTATAGATGCATATCTTGATATGGATGGAATAATAGCTCTTGCTAAAAGAAAAAAAGTAGACGCTATACATCCTGGATACGGATTCTTAGCTGAAAATGCAGAATTTGCTAGAAAATGTGAAGAAAATGGAATAACATTCATAGGTCCATCTTCAGAAGTAATGGATCTTATGGGAGATAAAATAAACTCTAAAAAAATAGCTCATGAGGTAAATGTACAGACTATACCTGGTGTAGAAAAAGCTATAAAATCTACAGCTGAAGCTAAAGAAGTTGCAGCTCAGATAGGTTATCCAGTAATGATAAAAGCTTCTAACGGTGGTGGAGGAAGAGGTATGAGAATAGTTCACCATGAAGAAGACTTAGAATTAGAATATGAAACAGCTTGTAGTGAATCAAGAAAAGCATTTGGAGAAGACATAATATTCATAGAAAAATATATAGAAGATCCAAAACATATAGAAGTACAGATATTAGGTGACCAGTATGGAAACTTAGTACATCTTTATGAAAGAGACTGCTCTGTACAGAGAAGACATCAGAAAATAATAGAATACGCACCAGCATTCTCTTTAAGTGAAAAAACTAGACAGGAAATATGTGCTGATGCTGTAAAACTTGCTAAACATGTTGGATACTCAAGTGCTGGTACATTAGAATTCCTTGTTGATAAACACGGAAACCACTACTTCATAGAAATGAACACAAGAATACAGGTTGAACATACTGTATCTGAAATGGTAACAGGAATAGACATAGTTCAGAGCCAGATACTAGTTGCAGAAGGATACTCTTTAGATAGCCCTGAAATAGACATAAAATCTCAGGATGACGTACAGCTTAGAGGATACTCTATACAGTGCCGTGTTACTACTGAAGATCCTAAAAACAACTTCATGCCTGACACAGGAAAAATACAGGTATACAGAACTGGTTCAGGATTTGGTATAAGACTTGACGGTGGAAATGGATTTACAGGTGCAAACATAAGCCCATACTACGATAGCTTACTTGTTAAAACAATTTCTTACGATAGAACATTCAAAGGAGCTATAAACAAAACTCTAAGATCTATAAAAGAAATGAGAGTTAGAGGGGTTAAAACAAATGTAGGATTCCTTGTAAACGTACTTAACAACCCTCAGTTTGAAAAAGGTCTATGTTCAACTAAATTTATAGATGAAAACCCAGAACTATTTGACATACAGGAAAGTAAAGACAGAGGAACTAAACTATTACAGTACATAGGAAACGTAATAGTAAACGAAAATAAATGTGCAGAAAAACCAAGATTTGATGCATTACACGAACCAGACTTATCAAGAGAAGTACCTATAATAGAAGGAAGTAAAGCTAAATTTGAAAGACTTGGTAAAAAAGCATACATAGAAGGAATAGCAAACGATAAAAAAGTATTACTAACTGATACAACTATGCGTGATGCCCATCAGTCATTATTAGCTACTAGATTTAGAACTAATGACTTCCTAAACGTAGCAGAAGCAACTGATAAATATCAGAAAGACTTATTCTCACTTGAAATGTGGGGTGGAGCTACATACGACGTTGCATACAGATTCCTAAAAGAATCTCCATGGAAAAGACTTCAGAAATTAAGAGAAGCTATACCAGACATAAACTTCCAGATGTTACTAAGAGCTTCTAACGCAGTTGGATATAAAAACTATCCAGACAACGTAATAGAAGAATTCATAAAAGCATCTGCAAGAGAAGGAATAGACGTATTTAGAATATTCGACTCACTAAACTGGGTAGAAAACATGAAACCATCTATAACTACAGCTCTAGAAACTGGAAAAATAGTAGAAGGTACAATGTGTTACACAGGAGACATATTAGATAAGAGCAAATCTAAATACAACCTAGAATACTACATAAAAATGGCTAAAGAATTAGAAGCATTAGGTTCTGACATAATAGCAATAAAAGACATGTCAGGTCTATTAAAACCTTATGCTGCATATACTCTTGTAAAAGAACTTAAAAAAGAAATAAAAGCTCCTATACACCTACATACTCACGACACAAGTGGAAATGGTGTTGCACTATGCTTAATGGCAGCAGAAGCAGGAGTAGACATAATAGACTGTGCACTAGAATCAATGGCAGGATTAACAAGTCAGCCTTCACTAAATGCTATAGTTGAAGCATTAAAACACACAGAAAGAGACACAGGAATAGACTTATACGGATATGATCAGCTTGGAAGATACTACAAAGATTTAAGAAAAGTATACAAAAGATTTGAATCAGACCTTACAAACTCTTGTGCAGAAATATACAACTTCGAAATACCAGGTGGACAGTACACTAACTTAAAACCTCAGGCAGACAGCTTAGGACTAGTAGGCAGATTTGATGAAGTAAAAGAAAACTACAAAGTTGCAAATGAAATAGTTGGTGACATAATAAAAGTTACTCCATCATCAAAAGTAGTTGGGGACTTAGCAATATTCATGTCTAAAAACAACTTAACAAAAGAAAACATATACGAAGAAGGAAAACACCTTGCATTCCCAGACTCAGTAGTTGACTACTGCAAAGGTATGATAGGACAGCCAGAAGGTGGAGTACCAAAAGAATTATCAGAGGTAGTACTAAAAGGTGAAGAAGCTATAACTGTAAGACCAGGTTCACTTCTACCAGCAGAAGATTTCGATGCTATAAAACAGCACTTAAAAGAAAAATTTGAGCTAAAAGAAGTAACAGACCTTCAGGCGATAAGTTATGCATTATATCCAAAAGTATACGAAGAATACTTAGAACATATCAATGAATACAATGAAATATCTAAACTAGAAAGTGACGTATTCTTCTACGGATTAAACAAAAATGAAGAATGTGAAGTTGAAATAGAAGAAGGTAAAAACTTAACTATAAGACTTACTGACATAGGAGATGTTAAAGATGACGGATTCAGAACTGTTGATTTCGAATTAAATGGAATGATGAGATCTGTTGAAATCAAAGATAACAACTTCTCTGGAGCTATAAACCACGTTGAAAAAGCTGACATGGGAGACCCACTTCAGATAGGTGCAAGTATACCAGGTAAAGTGGTTAAACTTCTTGTAAAAGAAGGAGATGCAGTAACTAAGAACCAACCATTAATAGTAATAGAAGCTATGAAGATGGAAACTAACATAGTTGCTAAGACTGACGGTGTAATAAAATCTATCAAAGTTGCAGACGGTGACATGGTAGTAGACAAACAGTTACTTATGATAATGAAAGAAGCAGAATAATTTAATAAAAATAATAATCTAGGGGATAAGTTATTAAACTTATTCCCTATTTTTATTTTTTTAGAATATAATATATATAACATTATCATAGGAAAAATTTAGATAAAAAGATTTTAAAACATAATTATTAAAAAGTGATATAATTTAGTTGATAAAATTATTTATAGAAAAGAGGAAATAGATATGAATTATTCAGTTGTTTATGCAACATCTACAGGAAATACAAAATTATTAGCAGATAATGTGGCAGAAGTACTGGGTTCAGAATGTGTTTATTTTGGACAGCCAGATGAAAAAGCCAAAAAATCAGATGTAATATTTATAGGATTTTGGACAGATAAGGGAACTTGTAACGAAGAAATAAAAGACTTTATATCAGAATTAAAAGATAAAAAAGTATTCTTATTTGGCTCAGCTGGAGCTGGAGATGAAGACTATCTAAACATGGTAATAAACAATGTAAAAAAAGAAATAAATAAAAGCTGTGATGTAATCGGTGAATTTATGTGCCAGGGTAAAATGCAGCAAGGTGTTAAAGCTAGATATGAAAAAATGTTAGCTGAAAAACCAGGTGACGAACAAATACTAAGTTTAATTAAAAATTTTGAAGAAGCTTTAAATCACCCTAATGAAGACGATTTAACTAGACTTAAAAATAAAGTAAAAGAAGTAGTTGGGAAATAAGAAAATTATCATAAAAAGACAAAAAATTAGTTGATAAAAATATTTTTCAAAAAAGTTAAAAAATTTTCAAAATAAAAGAGGAAAACGTATTTATATATAGAATTTAATATAGTGTAAAGTTGATTTTCAACTCTACTCAAATTGCAAATTATTTTATTAATAAAAAATTACTATTCTCAAAGGTGGGTGTTCATATGAAAGTATATGATAGCAAAATGATAAGAAATGTAGCAATATTAGGTCACAGTGGATGTGGGAAAACAAATCTTATAGAAACAATATCTCACGTAGCAAATGCAAAAAAAATACCTAAACTTACTGCAAAAGCAAATATGACTTATAGTATGGGTCTTATTCCAATAGAATACGACGACTATAAATTCAATTTACTGGACACTCCAGGTTATTCTGATTTCAGCGGTGATGTTATATCAGCTCTAAAAGTATGTGATTTAGCAGTTATAGTAATAGATGCAACAGATCCATTACAGGTAGGAACTGAAAAAGCAATAGAGCTTACTGAAGGAATACCAAAATTAATGTTTATAAATAAAATAGATAATGAAAAAGCTAGATATAAAGACGTTATAGAAATGCTAAACGGAAAATTCGCTCATAAAATAATAGCTATGATAAGCCCAATATACAAAGACAAAAAATTCTGCGGACTACACAATGTTTTTGAAAATGTAGACGACTTAGAAGGCGAATTCAAAGAACAGGCAATAAGCATGAAAGAAGCTCTTATGGAATTAATAGCTGAAACTGACGACGAAACTTTAGAAAAATACTTCAGCGGAGAAGAATTAACTAAAGAAGAAATACAGAAAGGTATAATCATAGGAGTTCATAAAGGTGACATAATACCAGTTATATCTGGATCAACTATAAATAACGTAGGAACAAAAGAAATAATAGACACTATATCAAGTTATATAGAACCTACATATCTTGACAATGAAAGTCCATTCAAAGGACAGGTATTCAAAACTGTAGTAGACCCATTCGTAGGAAAAATGTCTTACATAAAAATAGTTCAGGGTACAGTTAAAAAAGAAACAGAAGTATATAACCTAAACAGAGAAGTAAAAGATAAATTAGCAAATATATACTCTATAAACGGAAGCGAACTTATAGAACTTGAATCAGCAAAAGCAGGAGATATAATAATAGTTGCTAAATCTCCAACACTAAAAACAGGAGATACTATATCTACTTGCAAAGATGAAATACCAGAAGATGAAATAAACTTCCCTAAACCACAGATATACTATGCTGTTAGCCCTAAAAACAAAAACGACGATGAAAAAGTTGGAACAATATTATCAAAACTAACAGAAGAAGATCCAACTCTTGATTTCTACAGAAATGCTGAAACAAAACAGGCTCTTCTAGGTGGACAGGGTGAACTTCATCTAAAAACAATAATAAACAAAATGAAAGACAAATTCGGTACAGAAGTAGAACTTAGCGACCTTAAAGTTGCATATAGAGAAACAATAAAAGGTAAATCAGATGTTCAAGGAAAACATAAAAAACAGTCTGGTGGACATGGACAGTACGGAGATGTAAAAATCAGATTTGAAAGATGTGAAAATGAATTCGAATTTGATGAAGAAATATTCGGTGGTTCAGTTCCAAAACAGTACATACCAGCAGTTGAAAAAGGATTAAAAGAAAGTATGGCAAAAGGTATACTAGCTGGATACCCAGTAAGTAACATAAAAGCTACTCTTTATGATGGTTCTTATCACGATGTTGACTCTTCTGAAATGGCATTCAAAATGGCAGCTTCTATAGCATTCAAAAAAGGTATGGAAGAAGCACAGCCAGTACTTCTTGAACCAATCATGAAACTTTCTATAACAATACCAGATGAATACATGGGAGATGTTATGGGAGATATAAACAAGAGAAGAGGTAAAATACTAGGTATGGAACCTACTGACAACGGAAAACAGTTATTAATAGCTGAAGCTCCTCAGGCAGAAACATTCAAATATGCAATAGACTTAAGAGCTATGACTCAGGGTAGAGGATACTTTGAAATGGAATTTGCTAGATATGCAGAAGTTCCTAACCAGATAGCTGAAAAAATAATAGCAGCAGCTAAAAAATAAAACTAATTGAACAAAAAACTTAGAGTTTAACATAATATTTTAAGATATTGTCCTATATATATGATAAAATTATATAGGACAATATTTTTTTGGGGAAATATAGAAAAAGGAATAGATTATGGCAAAAATAAAAACAAAATACGTATGTCAGTCATGTGGATATGAAAATCCAAAATGGCTAGGAAAATGTCCTGAATGTATGAAATGGAATACATTTGTGGAGGAAATAGAAGATAAAAGTTCAAAAAGTAATCACAGAGAAACATTTGTAATAGATAAATCATCACAGAAACCTGTAAACATAAACTCAATAACAATAAAACACGAAGAAAGATTCTCTAGTGGAATAAATGAGTTAAACAGAGTATTAGGTGGTGGAATAGTTAGAGGATCACTTGTACTTGTAGGTGGAGACCCTGGAATTGGTAAATCTACACTACTTCTACAGGTATCTGAAAGTGTTGCACAGTCAGGCAAAAAAGTTCTGTACATATCTGGAGAAGAATCAGAATCTCAGATAAAAATGAGAGCCGAAAGATTAAATGCAAAATCAGAAAATCTGTATATAATGGCAGAAAACAACTTAAACATAATAGAACATAACTTAGAAGGATTTGACCCTGACCTTATAATACTGGATTCAATTCAGACTGTATTTACACCGGATATAGCTTCGGCGCCGGGAACAGTTAGCCAGATAAAAGAGGGTACCTCTAGATTTATGAGAATTTCTAAAAAAATGGGAATATCTACATTTGTTGTTGGACACGTTACAAAAGAAGGAGCTTTAGCAGGTCCAAAGATAATGGAGCACATGGTCGATACAGTACTTTACTTTGAAGGTGAGAGATATAACACTTACAGACTTATAAGAGCTGTAAAAAATAGATTTGGTTCTACAAATGAACTAGGTGTATTTGAAATGAGTGAAAAAGGACTACAAGAGCTTGAAAACCCATCAAAAGCACTTATATCAGAAAAACCAGAAAACGCATCTGGTTCTGTAATAGTATCGACTGTAGAGGGAACAAGA
Source organism: Peptacetobacter sp. AB800 (assembly GCF_047807365.1). Lineage (NCBI taxonomy): Bacteria > Bacillati > Bacillota > Clostridia > Peptostreptococcales > Peptostreptococcaceae > Peptacetobacter > Peptacetobacter sp. AB800. The sequence continues at coordinate 7,820 of NZ_JBLOUI010000028.1, forward strand.
CCGATGTTATTAGAGCTTCAAGCACTTGTATCGCCGACTAGCTTTGGTATACCTAGAAGAACAGCTACAGGAATAGACTTTAACAGGGTAAATCTACTACTTGCGGTGCTTGAAAAAAGAGCTGGAATGCAGATACAAAATCAAGACGTATATCTAAACATAGTAGGTGGAATAAAGATAAATGAGCCGTCTATGGATTTAGGTGTTATACTAGCAGTTGCATCTGGCTTTAGAAACATACCTATAAGCGGAGAAGTTGCTGTTACTGGAGAAGTTGGACTTACTGGAGAAATAAGGGGTGTAAGCTACATTGAAAAAAGAATATCTGAATGCAGAAAATTAGGCTTCAAAAAAATAATAATTCCAAAGTCTAATTATGAAGCTGTAAAAGATGTAAAAGGTATAGAAATATGGCCAGTTGAAAATGTAAGACAGGCTATAAATATGGTATTGAGAGGAGAGTAGTTAGTACATGGATGTATATGTAACAGATAAAACGATGAGAAAAGAAGTCCTTAAAATGATATCTCCGGGTACTCCTCTTAGACAGGGACTAGACAATGTCCTAAAGGCTAAAACAGGAGGACTTATAGTAATAGCAAATGATGAAAGTGTTATGGACTTAGTAGACGGTGGATTTGCTATACACGTTGAATATACTCCGTCATATCTTTATGAACTTGCAAAGATGGACGGTGCAATAGTGCTAAACTCAGATGTAGATGAGATATTATACGCAAATACGCAGCTAATTCCAGATTATTCTATAAAAACATCAGAAACAGGTACTAGACATAGAACAGCTGAGAGGGTTGCAAAACAGACTAAAGCTATTGTAATTGCAATATCACAGAGAAGAAATGTAATATCTGTCTATAAAGGGGATCAGAAGTATGTAGTTGAAGACATATCAAAAATATTTACTAAGGCAAATCAGGCACTTCAAACTCTTGAAAAATATAAATCTGTATTAGACCAAGCAGTTGCGAGCTTAAATACATTAGAATTCAATGGTTTTGTAACTATATACGACGTAGCATTGGTATTACAAAAAATTGAAATGGTAATGAGGGTTACTGACATAATAGAAAGTTATTTACTAGAATTAGGAGTTGAAGGTGCACTTATAAAAATGCAGCTTGAAGAACTTATGGGTAGTACAAGAGAAGACCGGGAACTAGTATTAAAAGACTATGGAACACAGGTAGCTTCTAGTGAATTTAAGGAAAAATTAGCAAACCTTACAGAAGATGAATTACTAGACCTTACAAACATAGCTAGAATCCTTGGATACACAGGTGTATCAGAAAATATGGATATGCCTATAAAAACAAAAGGTTATAGAGTACTCAATAAGATTCACAGATTACCTAGAACAATAATAGAAAACTTAGTCAATTATTTTGATAATTTCCAAGACATACTTACAGCTTCAATAGAAGAACTAGATGAAGTTGAAGGAATTGGAGAAATAAGAGCTACTTACATAAGAAATGGGCTTGTAAAAATGAAGCAGCTAGCATTATTAGATAGACATATTTAAAACCTGAGGAATAGAAATGCAATTATACAATTTATATTAAAAAATGATATAATAGACTAAGTTGGGGAAAAATGTGGCAAAATTGGTGAAATTTTGGTGAAGTTTGCTAATTTTGTTGTACATAAGTTAAAATTTAGTCTATAATAATAAAATATAATAGGGGAGGTGATACATTGATTAAGAAGATTGTAAGATTTTTAATTGGTGGATTAGGTTTAATCGTAGGTTCTTCTACTTACGTATCAGTAACACAGAATTTTAAAGTATTAACATATAACAATAAAACATACGAAGCAGTAGCAGCTGTAGTAGCAGGTTTAGTATTAGGAATCATATTTTATTTAATAGAGCCTTGGGTTATGAACAAAATTAGAAAAATAGCTAGGGCCGCAGAAAAAGAAATATCAAAATACCCTCAGGTTGATATACTACTTGGATCTGTAGGTCTTATAGTTGGTTTTGTAATAGCCTATCTTGTAAGTGGACTTATAAACTCTATACCTATAGTAGGTAAAGCAATATCAGTACTTGTATACTTAGTACTGGGATACTTAGGAGTTAGAATAGCTCTTAAGAGTAAAAATGACCTTGCCAATTTTGGTAAATTAAACAAAAGATTAGCAGCTTCTCTTGCAAAAGAAAAAGAGCAAGAAAAAGAATGTGAAAAATTAAAAGAAGAAGTCAAAGACTGTGGCTCAGCAATTCCTCCAAAAGTATTAGACACAAGTGTAATAATAGACGGGAGAATAGCAGATATATGTCAGACAGGCTTTATAGAAGGTAAGTTAATAATACCAGCATTCGTACTAGAGGAGCTTAGACACATAGCCGACTCTGCTGACGACTTAAAAAGAGTAAGAGGTAGAAGAGGACTAGATATATTAAACATAATCCAGAAGGAATTAAATATAGAAGTTGAAATAAGCGAACAGGATTTCCCTGAAATAGCTGAAGTAGATAGTAAATTATTAAAACTAGCTCAGGTATTAGGTGGGAAGGTTGTTACAAACGACTTCAATTTAAACAAAGTTGCCCAGTTCCAGGGTGTTGAGGTTTTAAATATAAACGAGCTTGCAAATGCTGTTAAACCAGTTGCTATACCTGGTGAAGACATGGTCGTTCAAGTTGTAAAAGAAGGTAAAGAAGCTCAGCAGGGTATCGCATACTTAGACGACGGTACTATGATAGTTGTAGACGGTGGTAAAAAATACATGGGTCAGACTATAAAAGTACTAGTAACATCTGTTCTTCAGACACCAGCAGGTAGAATGATATTTGCAAAACCTAAGAATTAATTGTAAAATAAAAAATGATAGTGTAAAGTTGCTTAGGCTACTTTCAAAATAGAGAAAATAAAAATTAGAAAGGAATTAGTGAAATGAACAATAATGAATTAAAAGCTATTGCAAAAGAAGTAAGAATTGACATTATTAAGTCAGTTTCAGAAGCAAAATCAGGTCATCCAGGAGGATCATTATCAGCAGCAGATATACTAACAGTATTATACTTTGATGCTATGAATATAGACCCTTCTAACCCAAAATGGGAAGACAGAGATAGATTCGTTCTTTCTAAAGGTCATGGTGCACCAGCTTTATATGCAGTATTAGCTGAAAGAGGATACTTCCCTAAAGAAGAATTACTAAAACTTAGAAAATTTGGTGCTATGCTTCAGGGACATCCTGATATGAAAAAAACTCCAGGTGTTGATATGTCAACAGGTTCTTTAGGACAGGGATTATCAGCAGCAAACGGAATGGCTTTAGCAGCTAAATTAGATGGTAAAGACTACAACGTTTACGCTCTTCTTGGAGATGGAGAAGTTCAGGAAGGTATGATATGGGAAGCTGCAATGAGTGCTGCTCATTACAAATTAGATAACATAATAGCTTTCTTAGACCACAATGGTTTACAGATAGACGGTTCTAATGATGAAGTTATGAGCCTTGGAAAAATAGCTAAAAAATTCGATGCATTCGGATGGAATGTAATATCTATAGACGGACATGATTTCGATCAGATAAAAAAAGCTATAGAAATGGCTAAAGAAGAAGAAGGAAGACCTTCTATAGTTATATGTGAAACAGTAAAAGGTAAAGGAGTTTCATTCATGGAAGACCAGGCTGGATGGCATGGTAAAGCTCCAAACGCTGAAGAAACAGCTAAAGCATTAGAAGACTTAGAAGGAGGACTTAAATAATGGAAAGTATAGCAACTAGAGAGGCTTATGGAAAAACACTAGTAGAATTAGTTGAAAATAAAGATATCGTAGTTCTTGATGCAGACTTAGCAGGAGCTACAAAAACTGCAATGTTCAAAAAAGCATGCCCAGAAAGATTCTTCGATATGGGTATAGCAGAAGGTGATATGATGGGTACAGCAGCAGGTCTTGCAGTATCTGGAAAAATACCTTTCGCAAGTACTTTCGCAATATTCGCAGCAGGTAGAGGATTTGAACAGATAAGAAACTCTATATGCTACCCAAATATAAACGTTAAAATAGCTGCTACTCATGCAGGTGTTACAGTTGGGGAAGACGGAGGAAGTCACCAGGCAATAGAAGATATTTCACTAATGAGAAGTTTACCAAACATGGTAGTATTAAACCCAGCAGATGCTGTTGAAGCTAGACAGATGGTATTAGCTGCAGCTGAATACGTTGGACCAATGTACTTAAGATTTGGTAGAGCTGCTACTCCAGTTATACATGACGAATCTTACAAATTCGAATTAGGAAAAGGTGAAGTAGTTAAAGAAGGTAAAGATGTATCTATAATAGCTACAGGTATAATGGTTGCTAAAGCATTAGAAGCTGCTGAAACATTAAAAGCAGAAGGAATAGATGCAGAAGTAATAAACATATCTACAATAAAACCTTTAGACAACGAACTTGTTTTAGCATCAGCTAAGAAAACAGGAAAAGTTGTTACAGCTGAAGAACACAGTATAATAGGTGGATTAGGTTCTGCAGTATGTGAATTATTAGCAGAAGAATATCCAGTTAAAGTAACTAGAATAGGTGTTAAAGACGTATTTGGACAGTCAGGAACACCAGCTGCATTACTAGAACACTACGGACTAACTGCAGCAGACATAGTTAAAGCTTGTAAATAATTTAATATAGACGAAAAATAAAGGGAAACGAATTAACGCTCCAGGCAACCAAGTTGTATTGTCGCTGTTAATTTCGTTTCCCATTTTTTTTCGCACATAGTTAAACTTATTTACATGGTGAAAAAATCAGGTTGGAAATAAGAAAAAGTAGAAAAATATTAATGTTCATGGCTTCGACATGTGCAAAAGCGAAGCTTTTTAGAGGTTGTACATGTCTGTAGATAATCACTATTAATATTTTTCTACTTTTTCTTATTAGTATGTAAATTTATTAACCGTAGGGGATTTATAGAAATATATACAATGCTTAATAAATAATGATAAAATAAAATTAAAGAATTATATATTAGAAATGAAATTTTCATATTCTAATATATAAAAGAACTAGATATTTATAAAATACCTTTTGTAGTGCTTAGAGGAAATTTATTATAGTTTATAAATCGGAGGATATGTGTTATGGAAGATTTGAAGAAGTTTTTTGATTATTATCCAAATTGTTTAGAAAGTGTGAAACAGTTTAGAAGTTCATTAATGGAATATTATCCATCTCAAAAGAGAAAGGTTAATATTCTTGTTGCTATGTATGAGTGTGGTATGATTGAAAGTATAAAAGAAAGTATAAATAATGATGACATAGACGATATAGTGAAATTTGTTGAACAGCTAGAGGATGAATATGGAATTGCTATTCAGTATTCATATGATATAGTTCTGGATTTAAAATATGCTTTAAAGAGCATAAGTGAGGAAAGTAGTAATGGAAATGAGAATGAATATAGGGAAATAGTTAGAGGAAATCCTAATGAATACGATATTTATGAAACGGAATTAGGGTATTATATTACAAAATTTAAAGGTTTTGAAGAGGAAGAAATGACTATTCCAAATATGATAAATGGATGTGAAATTGTAGGAATAGCAAAGGGTGTTTACAAAGGATGTTTAACGGTTAAAAAAATTAATGTAAGTGAAGGAATAAAAGCAATTGGAAGTGGAGTATTTCAAGATTGTAAATCATTAGAAAGTGTTAAATTGCCGAATAGCCTTGTTCAAATTGGTGGTAATTTGGCAAAATACGGAGAAGGTGCTTTTTCGAATACAAATTTGAGAGAGGTAGTAATTCCTCCTAATGTAGAATATATGGGAGCGTATACTTTTCTTGGATGTGGAAATTTGAGAAAAATTGAAATGAGTAATAAAATTGAGGTTATACGTGAAAGTACATTCAGCTTTTGTGGTGCACTAGAAGAAATTATATGGTCATCTAATTTAGTAGAAATAGGAGAAAAGGCCTTTTACAGATGCAATAGTCTTCATAATGTTAAGATTCCTGATGGAACAAAAATTTTAGGAAGAAAGGCTTTTTATGATACATTTTTAGAATCAATATATATTCCTAAAACAGTAACTAAGATAGGAGATAATTTACTTTTCTATTATAGCCATTCAAGTGATAAATATACAATATATTGTGAAGCTAATTCTGTTGCTATGGAATATGCGAGAAAAAATAACATTAAGTGCAAAAGAGCTGATTTTTAGAATTAAAGGAACGTCGTTTGATGTTCCTTTTTATATTTTGTAAATAATGATAAAATAATGTTAGATGATTATGTTTTAGAAAGGATATATGATATGAATACTGTTATGATTGTTGCTGCTGGTAGTGGCAAGAGAATGAATGCAGGGATGAATAAGCAGTTTATAAAGATAAATGATAAAGAGATTGTTGCACATACAATAGAGAGGTTTTACAATTCTCCTTTGATAGATGAGATTGTTCTTTGTATTAAGGAAGAGGAAGAGGATTTTGTTAGGGAGAATATAATAGAGAAGTATGGATTTAAGGATATAGTTATATCTTATGGTGGTAAGGAAAGACAGGATACGATAAATAATGGGCTTGAGAAAGTTAGTCCTGATTGTGATATTTTACTTATTCACGATGGTGCTAGACCTTTTGTTACAGATGAGATTATAGAAAATGCTGTTAATGAAACTAAGAGATTAAAGGCAACTGTTGTCGGTGTTATGGTCAAGGATACGATAAAGGTTGTCGATGGAAATGAGATAGTAGATACTCCAAATAGGGCAAATCTTTGGGCTGCTCAGACACCACAGTCTTTTGATTTTAATTTGATAAAAGACGCGTATGAGCTTGCATATAGAGATGGATTCTATGGAACTGATGATGCTATGATTGCAGAACATGCAGGTCATAAGGTGTATATGATTCAGGGAAGTTACGACAATATTAAGATAACTAGTCCTGAGGATCTGCCTATATCAGAAGTTATTTCCCGGGGAATAAATTCTTAAAAATGCTACATAAATAGTAAAATAATACAAAAACAACAAATAAAAAACTGAGATATTAAAAGTAGGTGATTCTATGAAATACACAGGAACAACTTATAGACCTCCATTTGAGGCGAATTCTCTTTTGCTACAGGTAACTACAGGATGTAGCCACAATAAGTGTACGTTTTGTACTATGTACAGAAATATACCTTTTGAAGTTGAAAGTATGGAACAGATTGAAGCTGATTTAAGAGAGGCGAGGGGCAGAAGAAAAAGAATAAAGAAAGTATTTTTAGAAAATGGAGATCCTTTTGTTTTAAGTGGAGATAAGTTAAAACAGATTGCTGAAAAGATAGAGGAGATTATTCCTGAAGTGGAAAATATCTCTATGTTTGCTACAATAAAGCATATGTCATTGATAAAACGGATGATGAATTAAAAGAGCTTAAAAAACTTAAAATAAACAATTTGAATGTAGGGATAGAGTCTGGATTAGAAGAAGCGGTCGAGTTTATGAATAAGGGATATACTGTAGAAGTTGCCAAAAGAGAGTTTAAAAGACTTGAAAATGCAGGAATGGACTATAGTATAAATATAATAATTGGCTGCGGTGGAAGTGATAAGAGTAGAGAAAATGCGATAAAAACAGCGAAACTTGTCAACGAATTAAATCCAAAGATAGTATTTGTTGGGAGTATTCACGCTGATGAGGGAAGTAAGTTGGAAAAATTAAAGGCAACAGGAAAATTCAATGAGAATACTCTTAGAGAAAACATAGAAGAAGAAAAATTGTTCATCGAGAAACTAGATGAAAGAGATATAGAATTCTTTGGATTACATCCATCAAATGCTGTAAGGCTACACGGAAACTTATCCAAAGATAAAGAAACTATGATTGAGAAATTAGACAATGCATTAAAAGAAATACCAGATGAAATCTTGGATAAAGTGAGTAAAAGAGGTTTTGAAGGAACTGTAGAATTTTAATAAACAGAAATGAATGGAATTTTATAAACAGATAGGAGAGATAATATGAGAGTTGGAATGGGATATGATGTACATAGACTTGTAGAAGATAGAAAACTAATAATAGGTGGAGTGGAAATTCCTCATGAAAAAGGATTATTAGGACATTCTGATGCAGATGTACTTACACATGCAGTTATGGACTCAATACTTGGGGCTATGGCTATGGGAGATATTGGGAAACACTTCCCAGACACAGATCCAAAGTTTAAAGGTGCAGATAGCTTAAAACTTATGGAACACGTATATGAAATTATGAAAGAAGAAGGATATGCGATTGGAAACATAGACTGTACTATAATTGCACAGGCTCCAAAGATGGCTCCACACATACCACAGATGAGAGAAAACTTTGCTAGAATAATGCACACAGACATAAAAAACATAAATGTAAAAGCTACAACAGAAGAAAAACTAGGATTTACTGGAAGTGGAGACGGAATTTCTGCACAAAGTATATGTTTATTATTGACAGAATTTAATAAATAATATATCATTGAGAGTATAAGTGAAACAAATAACACAATCACAGACTATAGAATAAAGCTATATTATCTATAGAAAATTTATATGATTGCAATGATAAAGAAGTAGTAGGTAGTGAAAGTCTTACAGAGAGGAAATGTTGATGAGAAATTTCTAGATGGAAGCAACTGAACCAATCTTTTAGCTTAGAGGGGTAGCAACCTCTACGGATGGAGCCGTTATACTCCAGCAAGAGAATCACGATATTTTGTGATTAACTAGAGTGGTACCGCGGAAACTATGCCTTTCGTCTCTATTAAGAGATGAAAGGCTTTTTTTATTATAAAAAATAATTATAAAAAATTAATCTATAAAATAAAAAGGAGAATAAAAAAGATGGCAAAAAATGATAAACAGTTCGTTGAAGAAATTACACCTATGGAGGTAGACTTTGCTCAGTGGTATACAGATGTTGTTACTAAAACTGACTTAGTTGACTACGCTCCAGTAAAAGGATTCATGGTTATAAAACCTTATGGATACGCATTATGGGAAAAAATACAGGAATTCTTTGATGCTAAAATAAAAGCAACAGGACACAAAAACTGCTACTTCCCACTATTAATACCAGAAAGCTTATTAACTAAAGAAGCAGAACACGTTGAAGGTTTCGCTCCAGAAGTTGCTTGGGTAACTCAGGGTGGAAACAAAACATTAGAAGAAAGACTATGTGTTAGACCAACTTCTGAAACAATAATATGTACAATGTACGCTAAATGGTTAAAATCATACAGAGAATTACCATACCTATACAACCAGTGGTGTTCAGTTGTAAGATGGGAAAAAACTACTAGACCATTCTTAAGAACTTCTGAATTCTTATGGCAGGAAGGTCATACTCTACATGAAACATACGAAGAAGCAGAAAAAGAAACATTAGATATACTTCAGATGTACAAAGAAGTATGTGAAGACTTATTAGCTATGCCAGTTATAGATGGACAGAAATCTGAAAGTGAAAAATTCGCTGGTGGAGAAAGAACTTACACAATAGAAGCTATGATGCACGATGGTAAAGCATTACAGTCAGGAACAAGTCACTTCTTAGGACAGCACTTCACTAAAGCATTTGATATAACATTTGCAGATAGAGAAGGTGGATTATCTCATCCATACCACACTTCTTGGGGTATATCAACTAGATTAATAGGTGGACTTATAATGACTCACTCTGACAATAGAGGTCTTGTACTTCCTCCAAGAATAGCTCCAACTCAGGTTATGATAGTTCCAATAGCTGCTAACAAAGGTGGAGTAATGGAAAAAGTTGACGAATTATACGCTGCATTAAAAGAAAAAGGTGCTAGAGTAGAAGTTGACGATAGACCAAACTACTCAACTGGATACAAACTAAACGACTGCGAAATGAAAGGTATACCAGTAAGAATAGAAATAGGACCAAAAGATATAGAAAACAACCAGGCTATGGTATTCAGAAGAGATACATTAGAAAAAGAAGCAGTATCTTTAGACAACTTAGTTGAACATGTAACAGGATTATTCGATACTATACACAACGATATGTTAGAAAAAGCTAGAAAACATAGAGAAAACAGAACTTCTGTAGCTAAAGATATGACTGAATTTAAAACAGCTTTAGAAGAAAAACCAGGATTCATAAAAGCTATGTGGTGTGGATGCCCAGAATGTGAAGCTAAAATAAAAGAAGAAACAGCTGCTACAATAAGATGTATACCATTCGAACAGGAAGATCTTGGAACTAATAAATGTGTATACTGTGGAAAAGAAGCTAAAGACATGGTTATAATAGCTAAAGCATACTAAGAATAGAAATTAAATAAAGCCTGAAAAGTCTGCCGGATTCTTTGATGGCAGGCTTTTTATGTTTGTATAATAAAATTGCTGAGGTGATGCAAATGAGATTTTCAAAAATGTTCATACCTACAAAAAGAGAAATACCTACAGATGTGGAGATAGAAAGTCATAAACTTATGATAAGATCTGGAATGATAAAAAAATCTGCTTCTGGAATATACAACCAGTTACCCTTAGGACTAAAGGTAGAGAGAAAAATAGAAAGTATAATAAAAGAAGAAGTAGAAGATGCAGATTTCCGGGAAATGCTTTGTTCTGCACTTATTCCATCAGAATTATGGCAGGAATCAGGAAGATGGGCTAGAAGAGGAGCAGAAATGTTTAGACTAGAGGACAGAACTGGCAAAGAATTCTGCTTAGGGCCTACACACGAAGAAGTATTTACAGATATAGTTAGACAGGAAGTAAGCTCATACAAACAGTTACCCGTGAAACTATACCAGATACAGAGCAAATATAGAGATGAAAAAAAACCTAGATTTGGGACAATGAGAACAAAGTCATTTACAATGTTTGACGCATATAGCTTTGACAAAGACGAAGAAAGCTTAAACAAATCTTATGAAGAAATGATAGCAGCATTCAAAAGAATATTTGACAGATGTGGAGTTAGCTATAGCTTAGTTGAGGCAGAATCAGGAATAGAAGGAGCTCCATCTTCAATAGAATTCATGGTTAAATCTGAAATAGGTGAAGATGAATTAGCTATATGCTCTGATTGTACTTATGCAGCAAACAGAGAAAGTGCAGAATGTATGCCAAGAGAATTCGAATTTGAAGAATTAGGAGCACTTGAAGAAGTACACACTCCAGATGCTAGAACAATAAAAGATTTAGAAGAATTCTTTGGTGCTGAAGGAAATAGATTTGCGAAGACAATAATATACTACGCTGATGGAAAAACTGTAACAGTTGTTGTAAGAGGCGATAGAGAAGTAAACGAAAACAAAGTAAAAAGAGCTATTGGTGAAGTGGAAGAATTTGGACTTGCTACAGACGAAATGGTAAAAGATGTAACCGGATCTGAGGTTGGATTTGCTGGACCAATAGGAATAAACTCTGACATACTACTTATAGATGAAGAAATAGCAAACGGCAAAAACCTAATAACAGGTGCAAACAAAACTGGATACCACTTCAAAAATGCAAACTTTGGAAGAGATTTTGAAGGAACTGTTGGCGATTTTAGAACTGTTAGAGAAGGGGATAAATGCCCTAAATGTGGTGCTCCTCTAAAAATAAGAAGGGGAATCGAAATAGGACATATATTCAAAGCAGGTCAGAAATTCTCTGAAAATATGAACGCAATGTACAGAAGTGAAGAAGAAACTGATGAATATATCCAGCTTGGATGCTATGAAATAGGTACAGAAAGACTAACTGCTACAATAATAGAGCAGAACTTTGACGCAGACGGAATAGTTTGGCCACTTAGTGTAGCTCCATTTGAAGTAGAGATAATTCCTGTAAATTTAAAAAATGAGGATGTTGTAAATACTGCTGAAAGAATTTACAAAGAACTTAAACTTATGGGAGTAGATGTACTAATAGACGATAGAGATGCTAGACCAGGAACTAAGTTTAAAGACTCTGATTTAATAGGAATTCCTGTGAGAATAACTGTAGGAAGAGATTTAAAAGAAGGTTTAGTTGAAATGAAGTTTAGAAATAGCGAAGAAAGAGAACTAATATCTGCGGTAGATGCAGCAGAAATAGTAAGAGATAGATTATTATAAGAAAAGAGGGAGTAACTCAACTAACACTTGCGCCTATACAGGCGACGGGCGTGTTAGTCGAGTTATCTCCCTCTTTTGGTATATAAATCTATACTTTTGGGAGTTTTTCTTAAATGTGTGTAGATTGAATACAAATTACTTTTGGCTAATATTTTATTCATCTACTTTTTTAGATTTAATATACAAATATATTGCCATTAGTACTACTAAAACAAGATATATATTTATTATAATTTTTCCTATGAATATATAAGCTATTGAAGCAACTATTCCAAGAATGAGCCAAAACATACAAAGATAATTATTATTTTTTTCTGAAAATACATTTCTACGAATTATTCCAGATATTATAGAATATGTGATTATTAATAATACGTATATATCTACTATTTTAAATGCTATTTTATCTATATTTTTTACATTAAATTTATCTAAAATAAATATAAATACAGGTATTAGTATAGCAAGAATTAGTATATAGTAAAGAAATTTTTTGTAATCTTTTTTATTGAAATCTAGCATTGTCTACAACTCCTTAATCATATTTATTATATCTATTTTAAAAACGTTTTTAAGTTGTTTTAATAATACTATTTTTATATTTTTACTACAATATAAAATTAACATTTGTAATTATATTGTCATTAATTTAACTAACTATTTTTTTCCTATTTTTATAACTTTAGAATATTTATATCTCTTAATAATACAGAATTCAACTGTAATGAAAGAAGAATCAATATTATTGTATTGATAAAATATTTACTCTAAAAAAGTAAAATTTAATTTATTTTCAAAAATGACAAAAAAATGACAAATATTGTTTTTTTATTGATTCAAGAAGAGAAAGATGATATTCTTAGAACAACTTAAAGATATCTTTAAAAATTAATTACATAGAGGTAGATAATATGAAAAAAATAATAGTAAAGATAAAAAGATATAAAGGTGATATTTATGAAAAAATATAAAAATATAATTATTTTTGTAATAGGAATAGTAGTTTTACTTCTATCAAGTACAATAGGATATAAAATACATTATTTGTTTATGGGATTTGTTGAGAAAAGTTTTTATCAAGATGCAATAATGTTATCTTTGTCAATAGTATCATCTATGTTTGTAGGAATATCTTTAATAATAAAAAGTTTGTTAATGGAAAGAAAATAAAAATTGATAGAATAAATTGGCTGTTACAATTAAATGTAGCAGCTTTTTTATTTGGGTGGGAGCTAAGAAGAGGGATTGTGAACTTTTAGAGATGTCATTGCTTTTGCGTATAGAAAAGAAACTTCTCCTATTAAAAAAATTACGCAAAATGCGATGCCTCTAAAAGTTTACAACCCTCTCTAGCTCCGATTTATGTTATAATAAACTGTATAATAATGAGATTTTAGGCAATTTTGCCGAATTAGTTTAATTTTAGGAGGAATTTTATGAGTAACGTAAGAGTAAGATTTGCACCAAGTCCAACAGGATTTGTACATATAGGTAGTTTAAGAACAGCTCTTTACAACTATTTATTCGCAAAACACGAAGGTGGAGAATATATACTAAGAGTAGAAGATACTGATAGAACTAGACTTGTTGATGGTGCTATAGAAAACATGCTTAATGCAATGAAATGGGCAGGAGTAAACCACACAGAAGGTGTTATGTTAGATGAAAATGGAAATGTAACACAGAAAGGTGAATACGGTCCATATATACAGTCTGAAAGATTAGATATATACCAGAAATACATAAAAGAACTTTTAGATTCTGGTAAAGCATACTACTGCTTCTGTACAAAAGAAAGATTAGATGCAGTTAGAGAACAGCAGAAAGAAGCTGGAGAAACTCCAAGATACGATGGACATTGTAGAGATTTAACTCCAGAAGAAGTACAGGCTAAAATAGATGCTGGTGAACCATACGTTATAAGACTTAGATTACCAGAAGACCACAAAATAACATTCACTGACTTAGTAAGAGGTGATATGGAATTCAACACAAATGACTTAGATGATCAGGTACTTATAAAAACTGATGGATTCCCAACATATCATTTTGCAGTTGTTGTAGACGACCATTTAATGAAAATAACTCATATAATAAGAGGGGAAGAATGGGTTTCTTCAACTCCAAAACACGTATACCTATACGAAGCTTTTGGATGGGAAAAACCAGTATTTGTACACCTTCCAAATATATTAAATACAGAAAAGAAAAAATTAAGTAAAAGACAGGGTGACGTAGCTGTTGAAGACTTCAAGAAAAAAGGATACCTTCCAGAAGGTCTTGTAAACTACGTAGCTCTAGTTGGTTGGTCACCAGAAGACAATCAGGAAATATTCTCTATGGAAGAATTAGAAAAAGCCTTCTCTATAGAAAGAGTATCTAAGAGTGGAGGAGTATTTGATACTGAAAAATTAAACTGGGTTAACCACCACTATATGAAAGAAGCAGATGACGCTGTTTTAGCCGAATTATGCATGCCATACTTAGTAGAAGCTGGATACATAGCAGAAGATGAAAAAGAAGCTAAAATGGATTTAGTTAAAGAAATAGTAAGTGCAGTTAAAGAAAAATTACACTACGCAAAAGAAATAACTGACCACGTTTCTATATTCTTTGGAGATAAATTTGAAATAGAAACTGAAGAAGGTATGGAATTCTTAAAATTAGAACATATACCAACACTATTCGATGCTTTAAGAGAAAAAATAGAAGCAGCAGAAAGCTTTGATGCAGATAGCAACTTCGCTATACTAAAATCAATACAGAAAGAATACAAAATAAAAGGTAAAAACTTATACATGGGATCAAGAATAATGTTAACAGGACAGATGCATGGTCCAGATATCCCAAAAGTTATGGAAGTATTAGGTAAAGAAAACTGCCTAAGAAGACTTGACTATGTAAAAGCTAACGTACTAGATAAATTAAATTAGTATTAAAACAGAGATTAGTTACAATATAAGAAAAGTCTTGATATATTAAAGAATGTTTGGGTATATACTTAGACATAACAAAAAGCCAAAGAGGTGATAAGGATGAAAGTATACAATACATTAACAAATAAAAAAGAAGAATTTGTACCATTAGAAGAAGGAAAGGTAAAAATGTATGTGTGCGGGCCTACAGTGTACAACTATATACATATAGGTAATGCAAGACCATTCATAATGTTTGATACTTTAAGAAGATACTTAGAATACAAAGGTTATGAAGTAACTTATGTACAGAACTTTACAGATGTAGACGATAAAATAATAAAAAGAAGCCACGAAGAAGGAATATCTCCAGAAGAAGTAGCTGAAAAATATATAAAAGAATACTTTGTTGACTGCGATGGACTAGGAATAAAAAGAGCTACAGTTCATCCACAGGTTACACAGAATATTCCACAGATAATAGAATTTATCCAGGAATTAGAAGAAAAAGGATACGCTTATGCAGTAAACGGAGATGTATACTTTGACACTAGAAAATTTGAAGGATATGGAAAATTATCTGGACAGAATATAGACGACCTAGAAGCTGGAGCAAGAATAGAAGTAAATGAACAGAAAAGACATCCAATGGACTTCGTTTTATGGAAAGCTAAAAAAGAAGGCGAACCAGGATGGGATAGTCCATGGGGCGAAGGTAGACCAGGTTGGCATATAGAATGTTCTGTTATGTCTAAGAGATATCTTGGAGAAACTATAGATATACACGCAGGTGGACAGGACTTAACATTCCCTCACCACGAAAACGAAATAGCTCAAAGTGAAGCTAGAAGTGGTAAACCATTTGCTAAATACTGGATGCACAATGGTTATATAAATGTAAACAACGAAAAAATGAGTAAATCAAAAGGAAACTTCTTCACTGTAAGAGATATATCTAAAAAATACGATCTTGAAATAGTTAGATTCTTCCTATTATCAGCTCATTACAAAAGCCCAGTAAACTTCAGCGACGACTTATTAGCACAGGCTGGAGCAGGACTTGAAAGACTTTACAATACTAAAGAAAAATTAGTATTTACATTATCTCACTTAGAAGGTGAAATGACAGATGCAGAAAAAGCATTAGTTGAAGAACTTGACGGATTTAGAAAGAAATTTGTTGAAGTTATGGATGATGACTTAAATACTGCAGATGCTATAACTGCTATATTTGAATTATCTAAATTTATAAACTTAAATGTAGACGAAAATTCTTCTAAAGAATTTGCAGAAAAATGCTTAGCTGAATTTAACGAACTTACAGGAGTTTTAAATATAGTAAATAAAGAAAAAGACAACTCTGTAGATGCAGAAGTAGAAGCTTTAATACAGCAGAGAACTGATGCTAAAAAGAATAAAGATTTCGCAAAAGCAGATGCTATAAGACAGCAGCTTCTTGATATGGGAATCGTTCTTGAAGATACTAGACAGGGTGTTAAATGGAAAAGAGTATAGAAAATGGAAAAAAGTGAATTAATAACTATGTCTCCATTGGTACTTGCTTATCTTGGGGACACTGTGTATGAATCTTATATAAGAGAATATTTAATTAAAAAAAATTGCAATAACAAAGTGAACACTCTTCACAAGCAGGCGATAAAATATGTAAATGCAAATGCTCAGTCTAAGGTTATTCACACTATAGAGAATGATTTAACTGAGGAAGAGATGAGGATCTTTAAGAGAGGAAGAAACCAGAAGTCTAACACAGCTCCAAAGAATATGGATATAGTAGACTACAAACACGCAACTGGTTTTGAAGCTCTAATTGGTTATCTTTATCTTGATAAGCAGATAGATAGACTTGAAGAGATTGTTAGAAGAGGAATTGCGATAATAGAAGAAGATATGTAAATTTTAAAGGTGCTACTAACTAAACATTTTGTGTTTATAGTAGCACCTTTTTTAAAAATGGAGTTGATATTATGAAATTGAAAAAGACTATTTTTCTTGCGATTGCAATACTTATAATAGGGTTACTTTTTAGAAATATCATTGTATTTACAAATGGATACACAACAAATGAAGGAACTATTTTCAATGATATAGTGTTTTGCATATTGCTTATACCTTCAGCTATTGCCTCTGTTTTAAACTACTTATTTGGAAATTACGATGAAAAATCTAACGAGATTATTAAAGTTATGGGTTCTATAATTCTAGGATTTGTAATATTAATAGTAGGATTGTTCTGTAGTTGGGGATATCTGCCAATAAATACCACATTAAATTTTGCATACTCAGAATATGTATATGAAATAATCAGAGCGATTATATATACAGCGGTAGTAATACCATCAGCAATATTCTACTTTCTATATGATAAAATAGAGTTAAAAAAATAAAATTTTATCATGTAAATTTGATAATAGAAGAAAATAATGCCCAGTTGGAGCTTTTAAATGCCCAGTTGGGCTTTTTTGTTGAAATTGTATAAAAAAGATGGTATCTTAAAAATGTAAAATACATGTATTATACAGAAATAAATTTATATTTTGGAGGTATAAAAATTGAAAAAATTTAAATTTTTAAAAACGATTTCTCTAAGTATTTTATGTATAGGAGCATTAAACATTTCTAATATTTATGCAGAAAATAATTTCGAAGGACAAATCGAACCTAGAGTTACAACTTCATATAATTGGAGCATTGATGAAAATAAGACAAAATCAACAGCTTTTGTTAATAAAGGAGCAGATAATACTGCTACAAATGAAGTTTTGAGCTTAAAAGTTTTAAAATCAAATGGGGAAAGTTCAGAAGCGTCAGATAATACAAAAATGACTTTTAATTTAATGTCTTGGGTTGTTGATTCAAAAGAAAATATAGTAACACGTTCAGTAGGATATACAAAACCAGGTCAATATCATATGAAATATACAAAGACACCTTCAGGAAAGGTAAAAATGAGAATAAGAAATCCTATAGGAAGTATGAATGATGGAGTTGTTTCAACAACAGGCAAATTCCATTCATAATAAATTATAAAAATAAAAGTCTTGTTTTACAAGACTTTTATTTTTGGAGGTATATATGTTTAATTATTTAAAAGATATATTATTTTCTAAAAAATTTATAGCTGCAATATTATTATCTATAGTATGTTTATTTATAGGTATAATAGAGTATATGGTAAATTGGGATTTTAAAGATATTGGTGTATCATATCTATTTAATGCTTCCTATAGTTTTGGTTTTTTCTCAATTTTAATATTTATAGCACCGATTATATGTTCAATGCCATATTCATTATCTTATTTTGAAAATGATAAAAATAATAACGATATCTCTAAAAATAAGAAATTTATAATGAAATTATTTATAAACTTTATATTAGGAGGATTAGTTTTATCTATAAGTATAATTATATACATTATAATCCTTATTTTACTTGTTGGAATAAATGGAAATGATATAAATTTAATAAATATAAATTATGTTTTAAGAGAAAATCAATATTTATATTTACTAAATGAAATATTTTTTTCTTTTATATTTGGTGCTACATTTGCTAATATAACAATGTGCATATATACTATATTAAAGAATAAATATTTATCTATTTTAACATCTGTTTTTTTCAATATATTTACAGTTGCAGTATTGGATAAAATAAGTATTTATTTAAATAGTCAAATTATTTATAGTTTTTGTATATATCCACAAATAGGGTATGCACCTAGAATAGTATATTTTATAGTTATTAACACTACTTTTATTTTTTTATCGCTTTATTATAATAATACAAATAACAATATTAATTATAAAAAAATATATAAATATTTTATATATTTTTCAGTGGGAATGTTAATATTTTTTAAAGTTAATAGATTTATTGATATATATGGATATAAAAATAATTTTCTAGAATTTTTAATAGAATTTTTCAATGATTTATATACGATTCCTTATTTTATATCCTTTTGTGTGTTAATGATGATTTATAAATTTTTTAGTGTTGAAAGTATTAAAGAATATAATATTAAAAATATATTATTGATAATTTTATATGAAATAATAGTTCTATATATATTTATATTTTTTATTTCCTTTATTTTATCAATTGGAAAGATGAATTTTAAATTTAATTGGAGTAATTCGTTTTTTAGTATAAATGAAAATATAAAATCAATTTATAAATTATATACTCCATTGATTATTTTGGTAATAAGTTTAATAAATTCATTTTGTTATTTATTTATTATTTCAGTAGTATGTATTATAGTATTCAGAATTTCTTTAAGCGATATTTTTTCAGTTGTAGTAACAACTTTTTTAATAGTATTTAGCATAGCATCGTATATAGGTAGAATAGAGTTTTTAAAAAGGATATCGCCAGTTAATTATTCTCTTACAATTGTTCATAGTATTGAAAAATCAATTCCATCAATTATTTTTCTTTCAATTATTTATTGGGCAATTATAATTTTAATTATTATGTGTGTGTATTCAAATTATAAATTAGATAAAGGGTGTGATAAAAATGAAAGATAAAATTAAAGAATGGATAAAAATAATTGTAACAGCTATAGTTATTGCTGGAGCAGTATCTATATTTGTGCAGCCTGTTTTAGTTGATGGTAGCTCTATGTTTCCAACGCTTAAAGATAAGGATTATCTAATAGTAAATAAGCTTATGTATAAGTTAGATGAACCTGAAAGAGAAGATATTATAGTAGCGAAATCAAAATTATTGGATGAGAATAATAAAAATAAAAAAATAGTTAAAAGAATAATAGGATTGCCTAATGATCATATAGTTATAGAAGATGGATATGTATATGTTAATGATAAGAAATTAGATGAAAAATATTTAGATGATTCTTATACAATAGGAAATATAGATATTATTGTACCTAACGATGAGATATTTGTTTTAGGTGATAATAGATCTAACAGCAGAGATAGTAGAGATAGTTCAATTGGAACAATAAAGATATCGGATATAATAGGGAAAGTTGTTATTAGAATATTGCCTATTAATAAAGTAACTGTATTTGATTAGAGTGTATCATATAAATAGATACAAATTATTACAAAATAGCAAAATATATTGATAAATTAAACTTTCATTAGTAATATAATGTTACAAAATAAATAGGACTGATATATTAACTTTAGTTATATATAGTCCTTTTTTTATGGGGGAAATGGAATGTTTAAGATTGTTATTTGTGATGATGAATTATTACAAAGAGAAGAATTAAAAGAATATATTTATAAAGTGTTTGAAGAGGTTGAAGAAGAATTAGAACTTTTAATATTCAAATCTGCGGAAGAGGTTTTGAAAGAAAAAGAGGTATTAAAGGATACAGATATATTCATTTTAGATATTAAAATGTATGAAGTGTCAGGGATGGATTTGGCAAAGATTATAAGAAAAGAAAATGAGATTTCAGAAATAATATTTGTGACTTCTTTAGTTGCTTATGTTCAAGAGGGGTATACAGTTAGAGCATATAGATATTTACTAAAACCGATAAACTACGAAGAATTAAAAACTAATTTGTTAAGTTGTATAAATGATATAAATAAAAAGAAATATAACTTTATGATGATAGAAAATAAAGGGATAGTACATAAAGTACCTATAAATGAAATAATGTATATAGAAGTTGCAAAAAAAGAACTTACAATATATGCAAAAGAAAATAGCTACAAAACTAAAAGTAGCATGGATAAAATAGAAAAAGAATTAGAGAAATTAGATTTCTACAGATGTCATAAGAGCTATTTGGTAAATATGAAGTATATAGAAACAATAGATAAAAATGAAATAATAATAAATGGCAACAAAATTCCTGTTAGTAAGCATAGAATATCTGATTTTAAGAAAAAATTTACATTATTATTAGGTGATATAATATGTTAAAAGTGAGTTTATTTTTAAGAATTATAAAAATTATTTCAACAGGAATAGAATTTATAGTATTAAAAGTATTATTAGATGAAATAAGTGAGAGAAAAAGTAAAAAAATAGAATTAGTTATTAGCTTTTTCTTGGCTTTTTTAACAGTTTTGATTTTAAGCTATGTAAGGATAAATATTAATATCAAACTGATTTTAGGTGGATTAATAATATGCTTGGTGTATTTCTATAATTATAATGAGAATAAAATAAAAATTTTATTTATCAGCTTGTTGTATTCATTATTATTAATAGGATTTGATATTATTGGAGTAAGCTTGGTTGCTTATTTGAATAATATCAAAGATATGAGAATGGTAATAAATAATAATTTTTATCTTGTGGAAATTGTTATAATATCAAAAGTGCTACTAACTATGTCAGTACCTATTTTGAGAGTTATTAAACTAGATTTACCTTTGCTTAAAAAAGATTATATTTACTTAATAACTCCTATATTTGCAAATATTATGAGTATTATTGTAATATTTGGACATGTATTAAAAGATCAAAATACAGATAGTTTAGACCATATATTGATATTATGCGTATCTCTAGTGCTATTGTTTTCCAATATATCATTAATCAGGATGATATCTCGCATTATGAAAGATAACGAGATTAAAGCAGAGAATAGATTAATAAAAGAAAAGATGGATATGCAATATAAACATTATCTAAGCCTACAAGAATCACAAGAAACTATTAAAAAAATCCATCACGATATTAATAATCATATGATATGTATAAATAAGATGTACGGAAATAATAGTGCAGCGAGTGAGTATATTGAAGATATTAGTAGTCAAATATATTCTTGTAATTACAATTTTGATAGTAAAAATATGGTTTTAGATATAATCTTAACCGAGAAGAAATATATTTGTGATAAGAATAAGATAGATTTTTTAGTAGATATAAACTTTGATAAATGTAATTTTATGGATATGGTAGATGTTTGTAGTATTTTTTCTAATATTTTAGATAATGCTATTGAAGCGTGTAACAAAATTAAAAGCGAAGATAAAGATAAGAAAATTACATTAAAAGGAACTATTGTAAATGACTTTTTTGTTGTAAAGTGCATCAATACAAAAGAGAACGATGTTCTATTATCTGGAGATAAGATAATGACAGATAAGAAAGATAAGGATTTGCATGGAATAGGAATAAATAGTGTAAAGAGTTCAGTAAAAAAATATGATGGAAATGTAGAGTTTAAGTTTGAAGAAGATAAATTTATAGTAGTTATATGTATACCGATTAGAAAGAATGCCCAGTTGGAGCTATAAAATGCCCAGTTGGGCATTTTTGTTGAATTTATATTAATAAATATGTTATTTTGTGAATAGAAAAATAAGGAGGATAACTTATTATTAAAAAGATAAAAAGAAAGAGAGGATTATGAATAAACTTTTGATTAAAATAATAACGGTTATATCTTTTAGTACTATAATACTAACAGGATGTGCAGGTACTACAGACTATACAGCCAATCTAAATAATGATTATTATATAGCAAAAACTTCTGCACATAATGCTAAGATATACAAAGTTGAGGATAAAGATGAGAGTGGAAAAGCTCCAAGCATTCCTGTCTATCATGGAAATGATGAAGAATTTGAAAAAGAATCTGTAATTAAAGTAGGACAAGATAATAGATATATAATAGCTGAAACTAATAAAGATAAATATTATATATTAGATACAAAAGAAGAATGCGTATTAGAATTTTCTTCAAAAGAAGAATTTGAAGAAAAGAAAAATGAGCTAAAAATACCAAATATACCGTTAGAAGATTTAGAAGAATATAAATAAAAATTGATAATAAAGACTTATTATAAAATACTGTCATAAAAATATCTTAATAAAAGATAAACTATGGCAGTATTTTTTGTTTGCTAATTTTTAAATGCACAAATCATTACAAAAAAACTAGATATGTTGAATCGTTAGAAATTAAATAGTAATATAATATTATGAAGTAATTAATATAATAAATTTTTAGTTAATCAGAAATAATTAAAGAAAACTTAAATTAATAGTTATAAATTTTTTATAAAATATTTAGAGGGGGAGGAAATGTTTAGAGTCGTTATCTGTGAGGATGAAATATCGCAAAGAGAAAAATTGAAAGAATATATTCATAAAATATTCGATGAAAATAAAGAAGAATTAGAGATAATAGAGTTTGAATCAGCAGAGGAATTATTATCAAGTGGGATTATATTAAAAGAAGTTGATATTTTTCTATTAGATATAAAAATGAATGGATTATCTGGTATGGATTTAGCAAAAATGATAAGAAAAGAAGATGATAGATCAGAAATAATATTTGTAACATCTTTAGTCGAGTATATTCAAGATGGATATACAGTTAGAGCTTATAGATACTTACTAAAACCTATAGAATATGAAGAGCTTAGAAAACATTTGTTAAATTGTATATCAGATATAAAAAGGAAAAAGGGGAATTTCATAATAGAAAATAGAGATGGAATAAGAAAAATTCCAATAGAAGAAATAATGTATATAGAAGTGAGAAAAAAAGAATTAACAATACATACAGTAGATTCTACATATTATACACAGGGAAGCCTAGATAAGATAGAGCAAGACTTTGAAAAGTACAACTTCTATAGATGTCATAAGAGCTATTTAATAAATATGGAGTATATAGAGAGTATAACTAAAAATAGTGTATTTATTGGGAAAGAGGAAATATATGTAAGCAGGCACAGAATGAATGAGCTTAAAACAAAGTTTACATATATGTTGGGAGATATATTATGTTAAGTGTGTTTTGGAATGTGGTAACAGTTTTATCTACTGCTATAGAATGGATAGTGTTGAAGTTAGTATTGGATGAAATAAGTAATCAAAAGGTAAATAAGATTAAAATAAATACAAGTTTTATAATAGCAGCACTTATAATAATAGTTTTGACTATTATCGATTTTGAGATGAACTTAAAATTATTAATAGGAATTGTTATTTCATATATTGTATATGTATATAATTATGATGTAAGTGGGAAAAAAGCGTTGTTTGTAATTTTAATCTACTATTTACTTTTAATGGGATTTGATATTATAGGAATTAGTTTAGTTGGATTTTTGAACAATACAAAAGATATGGGAAGTATAATAGGCAATAATATTTATGGTTTGGAGCTTATTATATTGTCAAAGTTTATGTTGACACTTATAGTTCCGATAATCAAAATTTTTAAGATAGATTTATCAAATCTAAAAAAAGATTATCTGGATTTGGTGGTACCGATAAGTACAAATATTATAAGTATTGTTGTTATCTTTGGATATATTTTAATGGCTTGAATTTATAATCTAAGTGCAACAAAAAAAAGAACTCATATCATTTTCTTGGTATAATATTCATGCCAACAAAAATTAAAACCAAGGAGAAAATGATATGAGTCTATAT